>NZ_KZ679086.1 GCF_003024235.1 Arenimonas caeni
CGCCTTATCGGTAGTGCACCTGGCCGACATTCCCCCGGGCTTGGCGTAAGGGCAAGAAAAAGGCCGCCCGGAGGCGGCCTTTCTTCATTCGCCCGAGCCAGCGGCGTCGGGCTGCTATCGCAGCGCGTACCCGAACTGCTGGCGGAACTGCTCGGCGAACTCCTCGTAATCGAAACGCTGGTTCTGCGGACCCAGGTGCTCGATCTTCAGGGCGCCCATCAGCGAGGCGATGCGGCCGGTCGTGGCCATGTCCATGCCGTTCATCAGGCCGTAGATCAGGCCGGCGCGGTAGGCATCGCCGCAACCGGTGGGGTCGACCACGCGCATGGCGTTGGCGGCCGGGATGTGCAGCTCACCGCCCTGGGTATGCACCTCGGAGCCCTTGGGGCCGCGGGTGATGACGTAAGCCTTGACCCGCCCGGCAATGTCCTTCTCGGACAGGCCGGTCTTTTCCTGCAGCAGGTTAGACTCGTAGTCGTTCACCGTCACGTAGGTGGCCTGCTCGATCATCTGGGTCAGTTCCTTGCCGTTGAACAGCGGCATGGCCTGGCCCGGGTCGAAGATGAACGGGATATCGAGCTCGGCGAATTCCCGCGAGTTCTGCAGCATCGCCTCGTAGCCATCCGGCCCGACGATGCCGAAACCCACGCCCGCCACGTCCTTAACGTGGTTTTCGTAGGACCGCATCATCGCGCCCGGGTGGAAGGCGGTGATCTGGTTGTCGTCTAGGTCGGTGGTGATGAAGGCCTGGGCCGTATAGAGGTCCTGGATCTCCTTGACGTGCTCAAGCCGGATCTCGCAGGCCTCGAAGTGCTCCCGGTAAGGCCCGAAATCCTGGCCCACCGTGGCCATCGGGATCGGATCGCCGCCCAGCAGTTTGAGGTTGTAGGCGATGTTGCCGGCGCAGCCGCCGAATTCGCGGCGCATCCGCGGCACCAGGAAGGACACGTTCAGGATGTGCACCTTGTCCGGCAGGATGTGGTTCTTGAACTGGTCCTGGAACACCATGATGGTGTCGTAGGCTAGGGAGCCGCAGATCAGGGCGGATGCCATCGTTCGTCGACCTCTCGGGAAGGGGCGCGGGAACAGGCCCGCAAAGGGCGTCATGGTAGCGCGGGGAGGCCCGGAAGGCACGGAAATAACGGGTTTTTTCCTTGCCCGCCCCAAGGGGGGTTGCTACGCTAGCCAACCCCCCGAAACCCTCATTCCACTGGCCTCCCGAATGTTCAAGAAGCTCCGCGGGCTGTTCTCCAACGATCTGTCGATCGACCTGGGCACCGCCAACACCCTGATTTTCGTCCGTGGCCAGGGCATCGTCCTGAACGAGCCGTCGGTCGTGGCCGTGCGCCACGGGCCCGGTGGCCGCGAAGTCGCCGCGGTCGGCGGCGAGGCCAAGAAGATGCTCGGCCGCACGCCCGGCAACATCACCACGCATCGCCCGATGAAGGACGGCGTCATCGCCGACTTCACCCACACCGAGGAGATGCTCAAGCAGTTCATAAGGAAGGTGCACAAGTCGCGCTTCCTGCGCCCGAGCCCGCGTGTGCTGATCTGCGTGCCCTGCGGCTCGACCCAGGTCGAGCGCCGTGCCATCAAGGAGTCGGCCGAGGAGGCCGGTGCCCGCGAGGTCTACCTGATCGAAGAGCCCATGGCCGCCGCGATCGGCGCCGGCATTCCGGTCGAGGAAGCCCGCGGCTCGATGGTCATCGACATCGGCGGCGGCACCTCCGAGGTCGCGGTCATCTCGCTCAATGGCGTCGTCTACTCGCAGTCGGTGCGCATCGGCGGCGACCGCTTCGACGAAGCCATCATCAACTACGTGCGCCGCAACCACGGCACGCTCATCGGTGAGACCACCGCCGAGCGCATCAAGCTCGAGATCGGCTGCGCCTTCCCCCAGGCCCAGGTGAAGGAATTCGAGGTCTCCGGCCGCAATCTCGCCGAAGGCGTGCCGCGCATGATCGTCATCAATTCCAACGAGGTGCTCGAGGCCCTGCACGAGCCGCTGAGCGGCATCGTCAGCGCCGTCAAGCAGGCGCTCGAGCAGACCCCGCCGGAACTGTGTGCCGACGTCGCCGAGCGCGGCATCGTGCTCAGCGGTGGCGGCGCCCTGCTGCGCGACCTCGACAAGCTGATTTCCGAAGAGACCGGCCTGCACGTGCACGTCGCCGACGACCCGCTCACCTGCGTCGCCCGTGGCGGCGGCCGGGCGCTGGAGCTGATCGACATGCACGGCAACGAGTTCTTCTCGGCCGAGTGAGCCTGCTTGCAGGCGCAATCCCGACCCGGATGACGCCGTGGCCTACCAGAACACCCCGGCGCCGCGCCTGACCGACGGCGCCGGCAGCACCCTGCCGCTGCTCGCCTACCTGGCCATCGCCACCGTGCTGATGGTCGCCGACCTGCGCGGCGGCTTCGCCGCGCAGGCCCGACAGCACCTGAGCATGCTCGCCGAACCGGTGTGGTGGCTGGCCGCGGCCCCGGGCCGGCTGATGGACGGCGGCCGGGACATGCTGAGCACCCGCGCCAGCCTGCAGGCCGAGAACGAACGGCTGCGGCGCGAGCTGCAGGTCAACGCCAGCCGCCTGCACCGCCTGCTGGCGGTCGCCGAGGAAAACCAGCGCCTGCGCGAGCTGCTCGGCGGCACCCGCGGCTACCGTCTCAACGCCCAGCTGGCCGGCATCATCGACGTCGACCTCGACCCGTCGCGCCAGCGCATCGTGCTCGACGCGGGCTCGATGCAGGGCGTGCAGGTCGGCCAGGCGATGATCGACGCCGGCGGCGTGCTCGGCCAGGTCATCGAAGTCACGCCGCGCCACTCCACCGCGCTGCTGCTCACCGACACCGAACACGCCATCCCGGTGCAGGTGGCGCGTTCGGGCCTGCGTGCCATCGCCTACGGCACCGGCCGCACCGACCGCCTGCGCCTGCCCAGCATCCCGCAGAGCGGCGACATCCGCGTCGGCGACCGCCTGGTGACCTCCGGCATCGGCGGCCGCTTCCCGGCCGGATTCCCCGTGGGCGTGGTCGAGGCCCTGCAGCCCGATGAAACCCAGTTGTTCGTGGTCGCCGAGGCCAGCCCCGCGGCCCGCCTCGACCGGGGCGTCGAGGTGCTGCTGGTGAGCAACGTGATCGATGGCGTCGACGACGGCCCGCCGCTGCCGCCGCCTCCCGCGCCGGCCACCGGCGAGGACGGCGCATCTTCCGCAGTTCCGGGCGAGACGGCGGGCGCCGCAGTCGACGAACAGCGCGAGGCCGAAGGCGAATGAACCGAGATCCCTCCGGCTGGCTCCTGCACGGCAGCCTGTTCATCGGCCTGCTGCTGATGGTCGTGCCGCTTCCCGCGGGCATCGACCTGGCGCGGCCGTACGTGCTGGCGATGCTGCTGTGCTACTGGCAGCTCGAGGCGCCCGATCGCGTCGGCCTGGGCTCCGCCTTCCTCGCCGGCCTGGCCGCCGACCTCGTGTCCGGCACGCTGCTCGGCGAGCAGGCGCTGCGCCTGGTGGTCATGATGTTCCTGGTGCAGCGCTTCCGGGCCCGGCTGCGCTTCTTCCCGCTGTGGCAGCAGGCGCTGGCCGTGTTCGCGCTGCTGCTCAACGACCGCATGATCGACCAGGCCATCCACGCCATCGGCGGCGATGGCCTGTTGCCCTGGGCCACCTGGCTCTCGCCGCTGGTCGGCTTCGCACTCTGGCCCTGGCTGTTCCTGCTGCTCGATGGCCTGCGCCTGCGCACCCGGGAGCGCGGCGGCTGAAGCCATGCGCAGCATCCCGCGCCGCAAGCTCAAGAACCACCACGCCGAAGCGGCACAGTTCGGGCGCCGGGCCATGGTCGGCTTCCTCGCCATCGCCGTGGCGATGCTCGGCCTGGCGGGCGGCTATTTCCGCCTGCAGGTGCTGCAGCACGAGGAATACCAGCTGCGCTCGGAAGCCAACCGCATCAAGCCGCGCCCGATCGTTCCCGCGCGCGGCCTGATCACCGACCGCAACGGCCGTCTGCTGGCCGACAACGTCCCGGCCTACCGCCTCGAGATCGTCGCCGAACAGGTGCGCGACCTCGACGCCACGCTGCAGGGCCTGGCCGAACTGGTGGCGCTCGACGACGAGGACATCGCCCGCTTTCGCGAAGCCCGGCGGGCCACCCGCGCCTTCCGCCCGGTGCCGCTCAAGCTGCGCCTCACCGAGGGCGAATTGGCCCGGCTGGCGGTCAACCGCCACCGTTTCCCCGGCGTCGAGGTGGTGCCCTACCTGACCCGGCGCTATCCCCACGGCGAGCTGTTCGCGCACATCCTCGGCTACGTCGGCCGCGTCGATCCCGACGACCTCGCCGCCATGGGCGACAGCCGCAACACGGCGCTCACCCACATCGGCAAGGCCGGCATCGAGCGGTACTACGAAGACCGCCTGCGTGGCGAGATCGGCTACGAAGAAGTCGAGACCAATGTCGAGGGCCGTGCCCTGGGCGTGCTGCGCCGGCAGCCGGCGACGCCGGGCACCGACCTGCAGCTCACCGTCGATGCGCGGTTGCAGCAGTCCATGGTCGACGCCTTCGCCGGCCAGCATGGCGCCGCGGTGGCGATCGACCCGAAGACCGGCGAAATCCTGGCCATGGTCAGCCTGCCGGCCTACGACCCGAACCTGTTCATCAACGGCATCAGCCACGCCGACTGGCAGGCGCTGCAGGCGCCGTCGCGGCCGCTGTTCAACCGCAACGTGCTCGGCGGGGTGCCGCCGGGCTCGACCATCAAGCCCTTCATGGCGCTGGCGGCGCTCGAGGCCGGCACGCGCACGCCGGCCCAGAAGACATTCTCCGGCGGCGAGTTCTTCCTGCCCGGCCAGGAACGCGGTTACCGCGACTGGCGCGCGGGTGGCCACGGCTGGGTGGACCTGCGCGAGTCGCTGGCGCAGTCGGTGAACACCTACTACTTCGAGCTGGCGGTGGAGCTGGGCGTCGACCGGCTCGACCCTTTCCTCGAGCGCCTGGGCTTCGGCGTTCCCACCGGTATCGACCTGGCGGGCGAGATCGCCGGCGTACGGCCCTCGCGCGACTGGAAGCGCCGCGCCTTCAACCAGAACTGGTTCCCGGGCGATACCGTCAACGCCGCCATCGGCCAGGGCTACTGGGTCACCACCACGCTGCAGATGGCCCGCGCCACCGCGATGCTGGCCAATGGCGGCGTGATGCACCGCCCGCACCTGCTGCGTGCCAGCCAGCCCGGCTTCAACCAGCCGCTGCGGCCCGAGCCGCAGCCCGGCGGCGTCCGCGTCTACGAGAACGCCGAATACCTGGCGGCGGTCAACGAAGGCCTGGAGGCGGTGATGCACGGCCCCACCGGCACCGCCCGCGCGGCGGCCGCCGGCGCGACCTACCGCATGGCCGGCAAGACCGGCACCACCCAGCGCGTCAGCCGCCGCGGCACCGAGCGCATGAACCCGAACGAGTTGCCCTACCACCTGCGCCACCAGGCCTGGTTCATCGGCTTCGCGCCGGTCGAGGACCCGCGCATCGCCGTGGCCGTGCTGGTCGAACACGGCGGCTCCGGGTCGCTCGCTGCGGCGCCGGTGGGCCGGAAGATCATGGACGCCTGGCTGCTGCCGCCGGCCGAAGAGGCCGCGCCATGAACCCGCTGCTGCGCTGGACCCGCGAGATCGCCGCCCGCCTGTTCGAGAAGGTCGACCTGCCGCTGCTGCTGGCCCTGCTGGCGCTGATGCTGGTGAGCCTGGTGGTGCTGGCCAGCGCCTCGGGCGAGAACGCCCGCCTGGTGATGTCGCAGGGCGCGCGTTTCGGCATCGGCCTGGTGGCGCTCCTGGCGCTCTCGCGGGTCACGCCGGGCAAGCTCCGGCTGTGGACGCCGCTGGCCTTCGCCGGCAGCCTGGTGCTGCTGGGGCTGGTGTTCGTGTTCGGTTCCGGCCGCAGCGCCAACCTCTGGCTCAACCTCGGCGTGTTCTACCTGCAGCCGGGCGAGCTGCTCAAGCTCACCGTGCCGATGATGCTGGCCTGGTACCTGCATTCGGTGCCGCTGCCGCCGGGCTGGCGCGTCCTGGCCGTGTGCGCCGGCATCATCGGCCTGCCCGTGGCGATGATCATCCTGCAGCCCGACCTCGGCACCGGCATGCTGGTGGCGGCCTCGGGCGTGTTCGCGGTGTTCCTGGCCGGCATCGCCTGGTGGCGCATCGGCCTGTTCGGCGCCCTGGGCCTGGCCGCGCTGCCGATCGGCTGGCATTTCCTGATGCCCTACCAGCGCGATCGCATCCTCACCTTCCTCAACCCCGAGAGCGACCCGCTCGGCGCCGGCTGGAACATCATCCAGTCCAAGATCGCCATCGGCTCCGGCGGCCTCACCGGCAAGGGCTGGGGGCAGGGCAGCCAGTCGCACCTGGACTTCCTGCCCGAGCACACCACCGACTTCGTGTTCTCGGTGCTCAGCGAGGAATGGGGCTGGGCGGGCGTGGTGACGGTGCTGGCCCTGTACCTGTTCATCATCGGCCGCTGCCTGTGGATCGCCACCCAGGCCCGCGATGGTTACGCCAGGCTGCTGGCCGGCACCGTGGCCATGACCTTCTCGGTCTACGTGCTGGTCAACGGCGGCATGGTCGCCGGCCTGCTGCCGGTGGTGGGCGTGCCGATGCCGCTGCTGAGCTTCGGCGGCACCTCGGCGGTGTCGCTGCTGGTGGGTTTCGGCATGGTCATGTCGGTGCACGCGCACCGCAAGTTCATGGCTTCGTGAAGGAGGCCGCGGCCGGCCCCGTGCTAAATTGCCGCCACCCCACGCTGGTCCCCCGCATGCGCCCGATCCTGCTCCGCCTTTCCGCCCTCCTGCTGCTCTGGCCGCTGGCCGCGGCGGCCGCGCCCACGCCCGACCCGGCCCTGCGCGAGGCCTTCCTGGCCCACGCCGCCGAGCGCTACGGCCTGGCCGCCGACGAAGTCGGGGCCTGGCTGGCCAAGTCCACCTACCGCCAGGGCATCGTCAACGCCATGGCGCGCCCGGCCGAGCGCACCAAGGCCTGGCATGAATACCGGCCCATCTTCATTTCCGACCGCCGCATTGCCGACGGCCGCGCCTTCCTGGCCCGCCACCGCGAGCAGCTGGCGAAGGTCGAGGCCGACACCGGCGTGCCGGCCGAGCTGATCGTCGCCATCATCGGCGTCGAAACCAGCTATGGCGGCAACACCGGCAGCCACCAGGTGCTCGACGCGCTCTATACGCTCGGCTTCTTCTACCCGGTCAGCGGCGACCCAGCCCAGGTCGAGCGCGAGGCCGCCCGCGGCCGCTTCTTCCGCGACGAGCTGGCCCAAGTGATGCTGCTGGCCAGGGAAGAACAGCTCGACCTCGCCGCCCTCAAGGGCAGCTACGCCGGCGCGATGGGCTACGGCCAGTTCATGCCCTCGAGCTACCGCGCCTACGCCCGCGACGGCGATGGCGATGGCCGTCGCGACCTGTTCGGTTCGCTGCCCGACGTCTTCGCCTCGATCGCCAACTATTTCGTCGC
The DNA here is from genome assembly GCF_003024235.1 of Arenimonas caeni. GTDB lineage: Bacteria > Pseudomonadota > Gammaproteobacteria > Xanthomonadales > Xanthomonadaceae > Arenimonas > Arenimonas caeni. The sequence continues at coordinate 7,491 of NZ_KZ679086.1, forward strand.
CCACGGCTGGCAGCCGGGCGAGCCGGTGGTCGCGCTGGCGCACAAGGACGAATCCGCCGAGGCCTTCGTCGCCGACGGCCTGGAGGCGAAGTATTCGCTGGCCGAGCTGGGGGCCCGCGGTTACCGCCCCGCCGAGGCCCAGGGCCACGACCTCAAGGCCACCCTGGTGACGCTCGAGGGCAGCGGTGGCACCGAGCACTGGCTCGGCTTCCAGAACTTCTACGCCATCACCCGCTACAACCGCTCGCCGATGTACGCGATGGCGGTGCACCAGCTTTCGCGCGAGATCGCCGCGGGGGCGGAGGTCGCCGCCGCGCCATGACCCGTCCGTTGGCCGTGCTGCTGGTGGCGCTGCTGGCGGGCTGCGCCGGCGCACCGAAGAAGCCCGGGCCGGGCGATGCCCCCGTGGCACCGCCTTCGCCGCGGGCCGCCGGCCCCGGCGGGGCCGCCGCGGACGCGGCGCCGGCCGATGCAGGCCTGCCGCTGGCGTGCCGCCAGGTGCGCGAGCATCGCGACGAGGACTACACGCCCGGCGGCCTGTACGCCCCCGGCGTCGCCGACACGGCGCCGCAACACGCGCTCGACATCAGCGGCCTGGTCGAACCCGAGCCGCGCCACGAGGCGCCGGCCGCCTACGGCAACCGATCGCCCTACAAGGTGCTGGGCAAGAGCTACCACGTGCTGCCCACGGCCGAGGGTTACGTCGAGCGCGGCACCGCCTCGTGGTACGGGCAGAAGTTCCACGGCCGCCACACCTCGAGCCGCGAGATCTACGACATGTGCAGCTTCAGCGCCGCGCACAAGACGCTGCCGCTGCCCAGCTACGTGCGCGTCACCCGGCTCGACACCGGCGACAGCGTCGTGGTGCGCGTCAACGACCGCGGGCCCTTCCATGCCGGCCGCATCATCGACCTCAGCTATGCGGCGGCGGTGAAGCTCGGCCTCGACCGCAGCGGTACTGCGCCGGTGGAAGTGCGCGCGCTGGTGCCCGGCGGGCCGGCGCCCGCGCGGGCGGACTCCGGGCCGCCGGCCGCCGACCCGATCGCCGAGGCCGCCGCCGGCAGCGAGCGCCCGCGCATCATCCAGGTCGGCGCCTACCGCGATCGCTCCAACGCCGATCGCATTGCCCGCGAACTCGAGCAGGCGGGCCTGGCCGACGTCGCCGTCGAGGCGGCCGAGGTCGCCGGCGCCACGCTCTGGCGCGTGCGCGTCGGCCCGGTCGCGGCGGTCGCCACCCACCAGGTGCTCGAGCGGCTGCGCCGGCTGGGCCACGCCAGCCCGCGCGTATTCAGCGAATGACCGCTAGCATCGAACTTCATTCACGGCCCGCCGCGGCGGCGGGCCACCGCAACCGGAGTTGTCCACGGATGTCCCTGTCCCGTTTCCTGCCCTTCGCGCTGGCCGGCCTGCTCGCCGGCACCAGCTTTGCCCAGACGCCGGCACCGGCACCGGCCCCGCTGCCCGCGCCGGCCGCCGCCACCGCCGCCCCGGCCACGCCCGAAGCCCCGGTGCCCGAGGGCGCCAAGGCCTGGATCCTGATGGACCACGCCAGTGGCCAGGTCCTCGCCGGCGGCAACATCGACCAGCCGCTCGACCCGGCCAGCATCACCAAGGTGATGACCTCCTACGTCGTCGCCGCCGAGGTGGCCGCGGGCCGCGTCTCGCTCGAGGACCAGGTGCTGATCAGCGAGAACGCCTGGCGCCAGGGCGGCGCCGGCACCGACGGCAGCTACAGCGCGCTGGCGGTGAATTCGCGCGTGAAACTCGACGACATCCTGCACGGCCTGGTCATCCAGTCGGGCAACGACGCCGCCATCGCCCTGGCCGAGCACGTCGGCGGCAGCGAAGCCGCGTTCGTGCAGATGATGAACGACCACGCGCGCCGCCTGGGCATGGCCAACACCCATTTCCGCAACGCCCACGGCCTGACCGCCGAGGGCCACGTGATGAGCGCGCGCGACATCGCCATCCTCGGCCGGGCGATGATCAACGACTTCCCTGACCACTACGCGCTCTACAAGATCCGCGAGTTCACCTACGGCGGCATCCGCCAGTACAACCGCAACGGCCTGCTGTGGAAGGACGACAGCGTCGACGGCCTCAAGACCGGCCACACCTCGGCCGCCGGCTACTGCCTGGCCGCCTCGGCCAAGCGCGGCGACCAGCGCCTGGTCTCGGTGGTGCTGGGCGTCGACACCACCAGCCGCAACGAGGGCTTCCGGCTGCGCGAGCAGGGCAACCTGGCCCTGCTCAACTGGGGCTTCCGCCATTTCGAAACCCACTCCGTCTATGGCGCCGGCGAACAGGTGGCCGAACACAAGCTCTGGCGCGGCGAAGCCGACATGGTCGGCCTGGGCCTCGCCGAGCCGCTGCTGGTGACCGTGCCGCGCGGCCGCTACGCCGAGCTCAAGCCCAGCATGGACGTGCCGCGCCAGCTCAGCGCGCCGGTCGCCAAGGGCCAGGCCATCGGCACCCTGCGCCTGAGCCTCGATGGCCAGGTGGTCGCCGAGCGACCGCTGCTGGCCCTGGCCGACGTCGCCGAGGGCGGCTTCTTCAAGCGCCTGTCCGACGACTTCTGGCTGTGGTGGGAAAGCGAATGACGTCGGCGTAGCATCCGTTTTCATGGAGCGACGACAGGACGACGGGCGCGAGGCAGGTGGCGACGACCACCTCCCGCGCCTTTCCCGCGAAGTCGCCGATACCTCGGCCCGCCTGGTCACCGGCGGGCTGTTTTATTTGTTCGGCTGGATCGTGGTTTCGGTAGCCGGCGACGTCTTCGAAAACCACGCCGTGCTGGGCTTCGGCGTTGGTTTGGCCTTCCTAGTCCTGGCCATCCTGCGCGTCCGGCCGCGGCATCCGCCGCTGGATGCGCCGCGGCCCCGGCTCGAGCGCTGGCTCGACCGCCAGTGGGGCGTGGTGCTGGCCACCGCGGCGCTCTGGGGCGGCACCCTGGCCTGGGCCCTGCTTGATCCGCACCTGGCCCCGGCGGCGCCCGCGGCCCTGCTGTGCACCGTCGCCTTCGCCACCGCCTTCGCGCACAACTTCAGCCTGCGCCTGGAGCGCGCCCTGGTCGGCGTGGCCCTGGTGTTCCTGCCGGCGCCCCTGCTGCTGCCCTACACCGACGCCGGGTTCGCGGTCACCGCCACCGTGGGCGTGTACGCGATCTACCTGGGGCTGGTGCTGGTGCGCAGCCACCGCGACTACCAGCGCCAGCTCGACCTCCACGACGCCCTGCGCCACCAGCGCGACCAGTACGAACGGCTCAGCCGCACCGATCCGCTCACCGGACTGTCCAACCGCCGCCACTTCGGCGGCACGCTCGAGCACTACGGCCGCGAGGCGCAGCGCCTGCGCCAGCCGCTGTCGATGCTGGTGATGGACCTGGATCACTTCAAGCGCGTCAACGACGAGTACGGCCACGACGCCGGCGACGCCTGCCTGGCGCGTTTCGCCGACCGCATGCGCGAGGTTTTCGCCGGGCCGGGCATGCACCTGGCGCGGCTGGGCGGCGAGGAGTTCGGCGTGCTGCTGCCCGGCCACGACACCGGGGCCGCGGCGGCCGTCGCCGAAACCATGCGCGCCAGCCTCGAGCAGCGCCCCCTGCAGCTGCGCGAGGGCCCGCTGGCGATCACCGTCAGCATCGGCGCGGCCGGTTACCACCCCGAGCGCGGCGATGACCTCGACAGCCTGTACCGGGCCGCCGACCGGGCCATGTACCAGGCCAAGGCCGACGGCCGGAACCGGGTGCGCGTGGAGCCCGCCTGAGCCCCGGCGCGGGCTTGGGACGGGGCCCCGGCGCCCCCATAATGGGCGGATGGAAATCAAATCCGACAACCCCGAGCACGGCTTCCAGTTCCCGGGCGTATTCGAGCTCAGCGCCATGGGTTCGGCCGAGGCCGAGCTGCACCTGGTGGTGCCGATGGTGCTCGAGGCGCTGGGCCTGACGGTCTACCGCGACCGGCTGGGCGTGAAGCCCTCGGCCAAGGGCAACTATGTGTCGGTCACCGTGGTCTTCGAGGCGCACAGCCGCGAGGACTACGACGCCGCCCACGGCGCCCTGCGCGAGCATCCGGCGGTGAAGTGGACGCTGTAGCCGCCTGCGCCGCCGACGCCGTGGTCCCGGCCACCCGCGCCTGGCGGGTGCGCGAGCTGGGCCGGCAGGCCTACGAGCCGGTCTGGCGCGCCATGCAGCGCCTGACCGACACCCGCGACGGCGACACCGAGGACGAACTGTGGCTGGTCGAGCACGACCCGGTGTTCACGCTCGGCCAGGCCGGCAAGCCCGAGCACGTGCTGGCCCCGGGCGACATCCCGGTGCTGCAGGTCGACCGCGGCGGCCAGGTGACCTACCACGGCCCCGGCCAGATCGTCGCCTACCCGCTGGTGGACCTGCGCCGCCTGGGCATCGGCGTGCGCGAGCTGGTCTGCCGCATCGAGGCGGCGGTGATCGACGTGCTGGCCCATTACGGCATTCGCGGCGAGCGCCGCGAGGGCGCGCCGGGCATCTATGTCGACGGCCGCAAGGTCATGGCCCTGGGCCTGAGGGTGCGGCGCGGCTGCAGCTTCCACGGCCTGGCCTTCAACATCGCCATGGACCTCGAGCCCTTCCACCGCATCAACCCCTGCGGTTACCAGGGGCTGGAAGTGACCTCGGTGCTAGACTTGGGCGGCCCCGGCGACCCCGCCGCGGTCAAGCCGGTGCTGGTCGAGGCCCTGTCCCGCCGGCTCGGCCTGCAGGCCCGGCCCGAGCCGGGCCTCCCCGACCTTTCCCCCGCCTGACGCCATCATGTCCGATACCCCCGCCAAGACCATCCCCCTGCAAGTGCTGGGGTCGCCCCTCGTGGAGGGCCAGAAGCAAGTAGGCGGCGACAAGATCGGCCGAAGTCCGGTCAAGTTCGACGAAAATGCGCCCATCCTGCGCAAGCCGAGCTGGATCCGGGTGCGCATTCCCTCGGGCAATGCGGTCCAGAAGCTCAAGAGCAAGCTGCGCGAGAACCGGCTGGTCACGGTCTGCGAGGAGGCCAGCTGCCCGAACATCCACGAGTGCTTCAGCCACGGCACCGCCACCTTCATGATCCTGGGCGAGGTGTGCACGCGCCGCTGCAGCTTCTGCGACGTCGCCCACGGCCGGCCCAAGCCGCCCGACGCCAGCGAGCCGGCCAACCTGGCGCGCACGATCGCCGACATGGGCTTGCGCTACGTGGTCATTACTTCCGTGGATCGCGACGACCTGCGCGACGGCGGCGCCCAGCACTTCGTCGACTGCATCCGCGAGGCGCGCGCGCTGTCTCCGAACCTCAAGATCGAGATCCTCACGCCCGACTTCCGCGGCAAGGGCCGCATGGACCGCGCCCTGGAGATCCTGGCGCAGTCGCCGCCGGACGTGTTCAACCACAACCTCGAGACGGTGCCGCACCTGTACCCGAACGTGCGCCCGGGCGCCGACTACGCCTGGTCGCTGGAGCTGCTCAAGCGCTTCAAGGCCCAGCACCCGGACGTGCCCACCAAGTCCGGCATCATGCTGGGCCTGGGCGAGACGATGGAGCAGGTGCTCGAGACCCTGCGCGACCTGCGCGCGCACGACGTCGACATGATCACCATCGGCCAGTACCTGCAGCCCACGCCGCACCACCACCCGGTGATGCGCTACTGGACGCCGGACGAGTTCAAACAGCTGGAAGTGGCCGGCCAGGAGATGGGCTTCACGCACGTCGCCTCCGGGCCGATGGTGCGGTCGTCCTACCACGCCGACAGAATGGCGGCTGAAGCGGGCTTTGTTGCAGACATCCCCTGAACGAAGCGCGGGGTATGCTCGGTTGGAAGCTGCCCAGGCATCACCAACGGCACACGCCGAGAACCCGCCCCAGGAGCAAGCTGGGCCCCTGAAGCACCGGACCGGAACCATGCTCAAGCACAAGCTGATCGCCTTCACCGCCACCCTGCCGATCGCCCTGGCGCTCGCCGCCAGCGGCAGCGCGTCCACGCCGGTGGCTTCGGCGCAGCTCGCGCCCACGGTCGAGCAGCAGGCGGCGGCCCGGCTGGTGTACGGCATCCTGTCCGACAGCCGGTACGTCTATCGCTCCAAGGCGCTCGACGACACGCTTTCGGCCGAGATCCACCGGCGCTACCTCGATTCGCTCGATTCGCAGAAGCTGTTCTTCACCCGCGACGACATCGCCCGCTTCGAGGCGCAGCGCCTGCGCCACGACGACGCCATCAAGTCGCAGGAACTGGCGCCGGCGTTCGACATCTTCGCCACTTACCAGCGCCGGGTCGCCGAGCGCGTGGCCTATGCGCGTTCGCTGCTGGCCCAGCCCTTCGATTTCTCCAGGGACGAGACCTGGCTCTACGACCGCGAGGAGGCCGACTGGGCCACCGATGCCGCCGAGCTCGACGAGGCCTGGCGCAAGTACGTCAAGAACGACGCGCTGCGCCTGAAGCTGGCCGGCCGCAGCCAGGACGAGATCCGCAAGACCCTCGACAAGCGTTACGCCGGCATGGCCGAGCGCGTGGGCGAGCTGCGAAGCGAAGATGCGTTCGAGACCTTCATGAACGCCTACGCCGGGTCGATCGACCCGCACACCAGTTACATGGCGCCGCGCAGCGCCGAGAACTTCAACATGCAGATGCGCCTCTCGCTCGAGGGCATCGGCGCGGTGCTCCAGCGCCAGGACGAGTTCGTCGTCATCCGCACCATCGTGCCGGGCGGCCCGGCCGCCGGCAGCGGCCAGCTCAAGGTCGGCGACCGCGTGGTCGCGGTGGGCCAGGGCGAGAAGGGCGCGATGGTCGACGTGGTCGGCTGGCGCATCGACGACACCGTGGCGCTGATCCGCGGCAAGAAGGGCACCAAGGTGCGCCTGGACGTGCTGCCGGCCGACGCCGGCGTGGACGCCAAGCCGCAGCAGGTCGTGATCGTCCGCGACAAGGTCAAGCTCGAACAGCAGGCCGCCCAGAAGCGCATCATCGACGTCGGCGACCGCCGCATCGGCGTGGTCGAACTGCCCACGTTCTACCTCGACTTCGAGGCCCGCCGCCGTGGCGACGAGGACGCACGCTCGGCCACCGCCGACGTCGCCCGCCTGCTGCGCGAGCTGCGTGCCGAGAAGGTCGACGGCGTGGTGGTCGACCTGCGCGACAACGGCGGCGGTTCGCTGCTCGAGGCGGTGGAGCTCACCGGCCTGTTCATCGACACCGGTCCGGTGGTGCAGGTGAAGGAAACCGGCGGTCGCATCAGCGTCGAGGCCGACGACGAGTCCGGCGTGGCCTGGGACGGCCCGCTGGCCGTGCTGGTCAACCGCACCTCGGCCTCGGCGTCGGAGATCTTCGCCGCCGCCATCCAGGACTACGGCCGCGGCCTGATCATCGGCGAGCCGACCTTCGGCAAGGGCACGGTGCAGAGCCTGATCGACCTCGACCGCTTCCCGCGCAAGGACAACGTCAAGTTCGGCCAGGTCAAGCTGACCGTGGCGCAGTTCTTCCGCGTCGAGGGCGGCACCACCCAGCACGCCGGCGTGGTGCCCGACCTGCAGTTCCCGGTCAGCCTCGACGCCACCGAATACGGCGAGAGCACCTACGACAACGCGCTGCCGGCCACGCGCATCAAGCGCGCGCCGCACAGCAGCCTGGGCAACCTCTCGGCGCTGACGCCGCAGCTGGTGGCCAACCACGAGGCGCGCGTCGCCAAGGACCGCGAGTTCCAGTGGTGGGCCGAAGACGTGGCGCGCTTCCGCGCCGAGCGCGAGCGCAAGCAGATTTCGCTCAACGAGGCCGTGCGCCGCGCCGAGCGCGACCGCCTGGAGGCCGAGCGCAAGCAGAGGCAGGAAGAGCGCATCGCCGCCGGCCTGGCCGATCCGGAAGACAGCACCCGCCTGGTCGATGACGGCCTGGCGGTCAGCGAGCGCCCGGTGGCCGAACAGGCGGCCGAGGAAGAGGCGGCCAGGAGCCGTCCGGACCCGCTGCTGCGCGAGTCGGCGACCATCCTCGCCGATGCGCTCGACCTGCTGTCGGCCGACGGCCAGCTCACCGCCCAGGTGCTGCCGCTGACCCGCCAGCCCACCGTCTGGGCCGAATGAGCGACAGCGCAAGAAGCGGATAGCCGGCCCCCGAGGGGCTGGCTACGCTGGCCACCATGGACAGCATCGCCCCCGCCCCCGACCCCCGCCTCGAGCAGGCCCGGCGCCTGCTCGACGAGCAGGAACTCGGCCTGGCCGCCCTGGCCCGAGCCGTCGGCCTCAGCCCCACCCACCTGCAGCGGCGCTTCCGCGGCGCCTACGGGCTGAGCCCGGCCGAATACCTGGCGCAGCGCCGCCTCGACGGGCTCAAGCGCGGCCTGCGCGCGGGCAGCGACGTCACCCGCGCGCTGTATGACGCCGGCTATGGCTCGCCCAGCCGCGTCTACGAACACGGCGCCGCCCGCCTGGGCATGGCGCCCCAGGCCTACCGCCGCGGCGGCGAGGGCCTGTGCCTGCGCTGGTCGGTGATCGACACCGCGCTCGGCCAGGCCCTGGTGGCGGTGACCGAGCGCGGCGTGTGCGCCGTGCTGCTGGGCGAAGACGCGGCGGTCCTGGAGGCCGGCCTGCGCGCCGAATTCCCGAAGGCCCGCCTCGAGCGCGTGGACGCCGGCCGCGACGAGTTCCTGGCGCCGCGCGTGCGCGCCGTGGCCGACGCGCTGGCGCGCCGCCCCTGGGCGGTGCCGGTGGAGCTGGTGGGCACGGCCTTCCAGCGCCGCGTGTGGGAGGCGCTGATGCGCATCCCGCCGGGCGAGACGCGCAGCTATGCCGCGCTGGCCGAGTCGCTGGGCATGCCGCGCGGCGCCCGCGCCGTGGCGCGCGCCTGCGCCGGCAACCGGCTCGCCGTGCTGGTGCCCTGCCACCGCGTCATCCGCGGCGACGGCAGCCTGGGCGGATATCGCTGGGGATTGCCCCGCAAGCAGGCCCTGCTAGAGGCCGAACAAGGACGCCGGCCACCGGCAAAGCAGCAGACCGCATGAATCCCGCCACCCCCGCGCCCCCGTCCGCCCTCGCGGTCGGCCTGGCGCTCGCCTCGGTCTACCTGGTCTGGGGCTCGACCTACCTGGCCATCCGCTACGGGCTGGAAGGTTACCCGCCCTTCCTGATGGGCAGCCTCCGCTTCATCGCCGCCAGCCTGGTCTTCTATGCCTTCCTGCGCTGGCGCGGCCACGCGCCGCCGACGCGTGCGCAGTGGAAGAACGCGGCGGTGATGGGCCTTTTCATGATGCTGCTGGGCAATGGCCTGGTGAATTTCGCCGAGCAGACGGTGTCCTCGGGCCTGGCCGCGGTGGCGGTGGCCTCGATGCCGCTCTGGGCCGGGCTGTTCGGCGTGATGCGCGGCCAGCACCCGAGCCGCGGCGAGTGGCTGGGCCTGGCGATCGGTTTCGTCGGCGTGGTCTGGCTCAACCTCGGCGGCGAGATGCGCGCCAGCGTCGGCGGCATGCTCGCGCTGCTGCTGGCGCCGATCGCCTGGGCCTTCGGCTCGGTCTGGAGCCGGGGCCGCGACCTGCCGGCGCCCTTCATGAGCACGGCCGCGCAGATGCTCTGCGGCGGCGTGGCGATGGGCGTGCTGGGCCTGCTGCTCGGCGAACGCATCACCGAAGCGCCGCCGCTGTCGGCGACGCTGGCGGTGGGTTACCTGGCGGCCTTCGGCTCCATCCTGGCCTTCAGCGCCTACGTCTGGCTGCTGCACAACGTGCGCCCGGCGCTGGCCACCAGCTACGCCTACGTCAACCCGCCGATCGCGGTGCTGCTGGGCGCGCTGCTGCTCAAGGAACGCGTGGCCTGGGACTCGATCGGCGCCATGGCCGTCATCCTCGGCGGCGTGCTCATCATCACCCGCGCCAAGGCCCGCGGCGCCTGAAAGAAGCTGCTCAGCGGGGCGGGGCGGCGCCGTCCTGGGCGGGCACTTCCCCGGCGACGTGTTCCCGGGCGGCGCGCAGGGGCTGGCGGCGGGCGCGGCGCCAGCCGTCGGTGGCGTAGAGGGCCAGCGCGATCCAGATCAGGGCGAACCCGACCGCCTGGCTGCCGCTGAAGGCTTCGCCCAGCAGCAGCACGCCGGTGAGCAGCTGCAGCGTGGGCGAGATGTACTGCAGGATGCCCACGAGGGAATACGGGATGCGGCGCGCGCCGTAGGCGAAACCGATCAGCGGCAGCGCCGTCAGCGCGCCGCCCACCACCAGCAGCACGTCGCTGCCGACGTCGCCGTCGAGGAAGGCCGCCACGCCGCGGTGCTGCTCCCAGGCCAGCCAGGCCAGCGCCGGCAGCAGCAGGAACAGGCTCTCGATGGCCAAGCCCGGGATCGCATCCACGTGCGCCGTCTTCCGGATCAGCCCGTAGCAGGCGAAGCTCAGCGCCAGCGCCAGCGCGATCCAGGGCGGGTCGCCGTGCAGGAAGGCCAGCCACAGCACGCCCGCCGCCGCGAAGGCCACCGCCGTCCACTGCGCGCGGTTGAGCCGCTCGCCCAGCACCAGCACGCCGATCAGCACGTTCACCAGCGGGTTGATGAAGTAGCCCAGGCTGGCCTCGACCACCCGGCCGTTGGTCACCGCCCAGATGTACACGCCCCAGTTGAAGCTGATCAGCAGCGCCGACAGGAGCAGCAGCCCGCCTACGCGCGGCCGCGCCAGCGCCTGCCGCAGCCAGCGCGAGCCCTCGCGCAGCACCAGCCAGCCGACCACGAACACCGCGCACCAGATGATGCGGTGGGCGATGATCTGCAGCGAAGGCACGTGCTTGAGCATCACCCAGTACAGCGGGAACACGCCCCACAGCACGTACGAAGCGATGGCGGCGCTCAGGCCCTTGCGGTCGATGGCGGGGGATGGGCTCACGGGGTGCTCCGGCAGGGTCCGCGATTATCCGCCGCCCCGTGCCCTCGTGGCTGCAACGGTGTGGTGCCCGGCGCCGCGGCTAGCGGATGCCGAGCAGGCGGTCCGTGATCTTCTTCATGCGCGGTGCCAGGGCCTCCAGGCGGGACAGCACCTGCTCCGGCGAAAGCCGGTCGGGGTTGTCCGTGAGGTAGGCCGACTCGAGCAGCACGTCGATGGATTCATCGTCCATGCCGGGGTGCCAGCCGGCGACGGGAGGGGGCGAGACGCGAGCGCGCAGGACGGCTGCTGCGTCCGCCACCAGGAAAGGATCCTTGTCCAGGGGGTTGAGTGCGATCCTGAGCACGCCGTAGCGGCCGCGCGACGGCTGCAGTTTCCCGCTCATCAGCGGGGCGATCCACGGCATCCGCCCGAGGTAACGGGCCGGCTGGGAAACGCCCAGCAACAGTAAGCGAATGGCCCTTGAACCGGAGGGTCGGCGCGAGCGCCGCTTCGCATCCGGCCGCGAGCCTGAGGATCTGGCGCCTGCAGGCCAACAGGCCCAGCAGGCCCGCCGCGATGACGGCCACGTGCTGCACCACGTAGCGCAGCGGCGACACGCCCGCTTCGATCGCGAAGCGGAATATCCCGAAGGCCATGACCAGCACGCAGGCGCCCGCCAGGGCCAGCCAGAACATTCGCTTCAGGTAGTACATCGGGGGCTCGCGGGGGGCGCCGCGCGACTGGCCGCACTGCGTCCACCCCCGGCAAGCCGGCGCTGCCAGGGCGTCAGGCCGTGCGCAGCGCCGTGGTCACCTGCATGCGGGCGGCGCGCAGCGCCGGCAGCAGGCCGCCGATGAAGCCGATGACCATCGCGATCACCAGGCCGGTCAGCACCAGCCGCGGCGTCACCGCGAACTCGAACACCACCTGGGTGAAGCTGGCCTGGCTCAGTGTCGACACCGACAGGCCGTTGAACAGCAGGTAGGCCGCGATGGCGCCAACGATGCCGCCCAGCAGGGACAGCAGCACCGCCTCGACCATCACCGAGGCCAGCACCGGCGTGCCGCCGAAGCCGATGGCGCGCAGGGTGGCGATTTCGCGGGTGCGCGCCGACACCGCGGCGTACATGGTGTTGAGCGCCGCGAAGATCGCGCCCAGGCCCATGATGAAGGTGACGACGAAGGCCAGGGCCTCGATGGTCTGCCGCACGCCGCGGGTCTGGGCGCTGTAGTAGGTCTTCTCTTCGGTCACGTCCACGGCCAGCCGCGGGTCGGCCGCCAGCGCCGCGCGCAGGGTCTCGATGGCCGCAGGCGATTCGAGCCCGACGCGGACCGCGCTGACCGAGTTGCCGCGGTTGAAGGTCGACTGCGCCGTGCCCAGGTCGACCCAGGCCTCGCTGTCGTTGGCGTCGCCGGCCTCGAAGTGGCCGACGATGGTCCAGTCCGAGCCGCGCAGGCGCAGGGTGTCCCCCAGGGACGTGCCGGCGAACTGGCCGGCGAGGCCGGCGCCGACGATCACCTCGCGCTTGCCCGGCTCGAAGGCGCGGCCGGCGGTGATGCGCAACTGCGGGCGGATTGCGAACGAGGCCGGCTCGACGCCGCGCAGGGTGACGTTGGCGACCGCGGCCGGGTCGTCGCGGCGGGCCAGCTCGGTGATCACCATCAGCTCGCCGGCGGCGAGCGGCTGGCCGTCCGGGCCCTTGCGGATGCCGGGGCCGAGCTTGATCAGCTGGGCGCTGTCGCCGCCGAAGCCGGAGTTGAGTTCGGCGCCGGACTGGCCGCGCAGCACGATCGCGTTGTCATCGCGGCCGGCCGACTGCAGCGTGGTGGAGAAGCCGTTGGCCATCGCCAGCAGGGCGGTGAACACCGCCACCACGCCGGCCAGGCCGATGACGATGACCAGCGAGGGGCCCCAGCGCTCGGGGATGGCGCGCACGTTCATCAGGGTGATGGCGAGGATCTGCTTGAGCACGGGAGTCTCCTCAGCGGCCCGCGAGGGCGTCGACGATGCGCAGGCGGCGCGCCCGCAGCGCGGGCATCAGGCCGACCGCGAGGCTCAGCACGATGATGGCGGCCAGGCCGGCCAGCCACACCTGCGTCGTCAGGATGATCGGCGGCAGGAAACCGCCGGCGGCCTGGCTGATGCCCTGGCTCAGGAACCACGCGATCCCCAGCCCGAGCAGGCCGCCGATGGCGCACAGCGCCAGGGTCTCGGCCAGGACGAAGCCGAGCACGGCGTTGTCGGTGAAGCCGAGCGTCTTGAGCACGGCGAACTGCGGCACCCGCTCGCGCACGCTCTGCGCCATCGTGTTGCCGACCACCAGCAGCAGGGTGAAGAACACCGCGAACAGGATCCAGCGCAGCATCAGGCCGATGTCGCCGAGCTGCTTGAGGAAGTTCACGTTGAAGTCCTTCTCCGACATCGTGCGGGTTTCGTCGGAGGTGTTCTCGAAGCGCTGGTCGATGCTGCGGGCGATCGCCTCGGCCATGCCGGGGTCCTCGATGCGCAGTGCGAACATGCCGGCCAGGCCGCCGCCGAACATCGCGGCCTCGGCGAAGTAGGCGTGGTTGATGTACAGGCCGCCGGTCTGGGCCTGCCACTGCTCGTCGATGCCATCGTAGATGCCAACGACCTCGAACTCCCAATCCTTGCTGCCGTTCTTCTGCGGGAAGATGTTCGAGGCCAGCGGCACGCGGTCGCCGACCTTCCAGCCGGTGCGGTCGGCGACCTGGCGGCCGACGATCATGCCGGTGCGGGTGCGCGCGAAAGCCTGCCAGTGTTCCTCCGGCATCACCCATTCGGGGTAGACGGCGTGCAGCCGCTCCGGATCGACCGCGAAGGTGAAGATCTCGGTGTTGTCGGCCTTGTTCACGCCGCCGAACCACTGCTGGTACATGGCCCGCTGCACGCCCGGGATGGCGTCGATCTCCGGCACCATGCGCATCGGCAGCGAGTTCGTGAACGACACCCGCGACTGGGTGACCAGGCGGGTGGCGCCGACGAAGTCGGCGCCGCTGCTGAAGACCACGATCACGGCCTGCAGCAGGCCGAACAGCGTGAACGCGGTGACCACCGACAGCAGGGTCAGCCAGGTGCGTCCCTTGCGGTGGAAGAGGTTGGCGAGGACCAGTCCGGTGCGGGTCATGGCGGCGTCCTCAGTGCGCCGCGAAGGCGTCGACCAGCAGGCCCTTGTCCAGGTGCACCGTGTGCGTGGCGTACTCGGCGGCCTTGGGGTCGTGGGTGACCATCACGATGGTCTTGCCGTGCTCGCGGTTGAGCACCTGCAGCAGGCCCAGGATCTCGTCGGCGGTCTTGCGGTCGAGGTCGCCCGTGGGCTCGTCGCAGATCAGCAGGGTCGGGTCGGTGACCAGGGCGCGGGCGATCGCCACGCGCTGCTCCTGGCCGCCCGACAGCTCGCTGGGCTTGTGGCCGCCGCGCTCGCCCAGGCCCACCAGCTGCAGCGCCACCTTGGCCCGGCGCGCGCGCTCGGCGCCGCCCATCCTGGCCAGCAGCAGCGGCAGCTCCACGTTCTTCTGCGCGGTGAGCACCGGCAGCAGGTTGTAGAACTGGAACACGAAGCCGACATGGTGCGCCCGCCAGGCCGCCAGCTCGCCGCCGGAGAGCTGGTCGATGCGCCGGCCCTCGACCGACACGCTGCCCGAGGTCGGCGTATCGAGCCCGCCGATCAGGTTGAGCAGGGTGGTCTTGCCCGAGCCCGACGGCCCCATCAGCGCGACGAAGTCGCCGCGGGGAATGTCCAGGTCGATGCCGTGCAGCACCTCGACGGTCTGCTTGCCGCGCGTGTAGTGCTTGGCCAGCTGGCGAATCTGTACGAGCGACTCAGTCATGGCAAACCTCTTGTATTGGATCGTGCGGCGCGGGCGCCGCTGCTAATTGCGGGAGGGGCTTCAGCCCCGACGCCTTCGATTCATTCCCGGATCACCACCGCCGCCCCATCCACCAGCTCCGACGGCGGCGACAGCACCACCTGTTCGCCCGCCGCCAGCCCCTTTGAAACACGACGTCGCCCGTCGCGCGCATCGGCCACCTCCAGCTCTCGCAGGCTGGCGCGTCCCTCGCGCACCACGAAGGCGGCGCTGCGGCCGTCGCGCTGCACCACCGCCTCGGCGGGCACGGCCACGCCGGTCGGCGCCGGCGCATTGGCCGCGGCCGGCGGCGCGTCCTCGAGGAAGGACACGCGCACGCCCATGTCGGGCACCACGCGTGCGTCCTTCTCGATGAAGGCGATGCGCACCTTCACCGTCGCCTTGCTGCGGTCGGCGGTGGGCACGATGGCGATCACCTCGGCCGGGATGCGCCAGTCCGGGTAGGCGTTCAGCACGGCCTGCACCTTCTGGCCCGGCCTGACCCGGCCGATGAAGGCCTCGTTGACGTCCACCTGGATCTCCAGCGAGTCCATGTCCACCACGGTGCCGATGCCGGTGCGGGTGAAGCCGCCGCCGGCGGAGATCGGCGAGATCATCTCGCCCGGCTGCGCCGCCTTGACCGTGACCACGCCGGCGAAGGGCGCGCGCACGATGGTGTTGTCCACGCCGATCTGCGCCAGCGCCAGGGATTCTTCGGCGACGCGGATGTTGCTCGCCGCGGCCTGCCGCTGCGCGGCCAGCGCGTCGCGTTCGGCCTGGGCCTGGTCGAGCGCGGCGGCGGCCACCAGCTTGCGCTCGGCCAGGTCGCGGGTGCGCACCAGGGTTTGCTCGGCCAGCGTCAGTTGCGCCGCGGCGCGCGTGGCCTCGTTGCGGGCGGACGCGAGCCGGGCCTCCGCGAGGTCGCGCTGCGCCTCGGCGTCGGTGGCCTCGAGCCGCGCCATGATCTCGCCCTCGGCCACCGCCTGGCCTTCCTCGATCATCACCTGCTCGACCTTGCCGGTGATCTTCGACGATACGGTGGCGATGCGGCGGGCGGTGACGTAGCCGCTGGCGTCGAGCACCGACGCCGCGCCCGTGCCGGGGGTGCCGGCCTGCAGGGCTTCGGTCGTCGCCACGCGCACCGCCAGTGGCTCCTCGCGCAGCGTCCAGGCCAGCACCGCGGCGACCGCCAGCACTCCCAGCGCGCCGGCGATCCACGGCCAGCGCCCGCCGCCTGCACGCGCCGGCGGCGGTGCGTTGCGGTCGATGCGCAGTTGGTTGAGCAGGTCGGATGAAGCAGGCATGGGCGCGGCCGTGGAGAAGGGGGCGGGCGCCAGTCTAACCAGCACCTCGTGATGGCCAAGGTGCCAGAAGTGAGTTTTTTCCTTCAGTGGCCGCCGTCACCCGCCCGGGGTGACGGCTGTCAGGTACGGCCGTTCAGCCGCCAAAGCGGCCCAGCAGCAGGCCCCAGGCCGCGCGCAGGCCCTGCGCCTCGCCGCCGGCGGGCTTGCCCGGGCGTGCGCTGTCGTTCCAGGCGTAGACGTCCACGTGCGCCCAGGGCTGGCCCTCGGGCACGAAACGCTCGAGGTAGAGCGCGGCGGTGATCGAACCGGCCATGCGGGAGGCGCTGGAGTTGGCCAGGTCGGCCACGTTCGACTTGAGGTAGCTCAGGTAGGGGCGCCACAGCGGCATGCGCCAGAGCGGATCGCGCGCGGCCTCGCCGGCGGCGAGGTAGTCGGCCGCCAGGCGCTCGTCGTTGGCGTAAAGCGCCGGCAGGTCCGGGCCCAGGGCGATGCGCGCGGCGCCGGTGAGCGTGGCGAAATCGAGCAGCAGCGCCGGCTTCGATTCCGCGGCGTAGGTGAGCGCGTCGCACAGCACCAGCCGGCCCTCGGCGTCGGTGTTGTCGATCTCCACGCTCAGGCCCTGGCGGGTGGCGATGACCTCGCCGGGGCGGAAGGCGTTCGGGCCGATGGCGTTCTCCACCGCGGCCAGCAGCAGCTGCAGCCGCACCGGCAGCTTCAGCGCCATCACCAGCTGGGCCAGGCCCAGGGCATGCGCGGCGCCGCCCATGTCCTTCTTCATGTTGCGCATGCCGTCGGAGCCCTTGATGTCCAGGCCGCCGGTGTCGAAGCACACGCCCTTGCCGACGATGGCCACGCGCGGGTGCGCGTCGTCGCCCCAGTTGAGCTCGACCAGGCGCGGCGCGCGGTGGCTGGCGCGGCCGACGGCGTGGATGGCCGGGAAGTTCTGGTCGGTGAGCGCGTCGCCGACGATGCTGCGGCACTGGCCGCCATGCTCGCGGGCCAGGCGCATCGCCTCGGCCTCGAGTTCGGCCGGGCCCATGTGCTCGGTGGGCGTGTTCACCAGGTCGCGCACCAGCATGGCCGCCGCGAGCAGGGCCATGGCCTCGGCGTCGGCTTCGCCGTCGAGCACCAGGCGCGCCGGGGCGCGCGAGGGCTTCACGTAACGCGTGAAGCTGTAGGCGCCCAGGCCCCAGCCCAGCTGCACCCGCTCGGGGGCAAGCCTGGCGGGGGCGTCGTTGGCCAGGCGGTAGTCGCCCGCTGGCAGCAGTGCCGGCAGGTGGGCCAGCGCCAGCGGGTCGCCGGCGTCGTCGATGCCGGCCAGGGCGAAGCCCGGGTGGCCATCGGTGCCGGGAACCAGCAGCGGGGCGCCGGCGCGCGGGGCGAAGGCGTGGGCCGCGAGCCAGGCCTGCACGCCGGCCGGCTGCGCAGCGCGCCAGGCCTCGAAGGTGGCGGCATCCACCAGCACCAGCGGCAGCGGCGCGCGGGCGTCTTCGGGGCGGGTGAAGCAGGCGGGCAGGCTCATCGGTTTTCCGTTGCGTCGGGGTGGGATTCAAGCCAGTCGGCAAGACCGGCAAGCGTAGCGAATTCGAGGTCGGGCCGGGGCAGGCCCAGGGGCCACGAATCTTTCTTGCGGTTGATCCAGCAGCTGCGCAGGCCGGCCCGGCGCGCGCCCATGACGTCGAGCAGCGGGTCGTCGCCCACGTGCAGCACCTGGCCGGGCTCCGCGCCCAGGCGCTCGCAGGTAGCCAGGAAGATCGGCGTGTCGGGCTTGGCGTGGCCCTCCTCGCGGGCGCTGACGAAAACCCGGAAGTGCGCGTCGATGCCGATGCGGGCGAGGTCGGCGTTGCCGTTGGTGAGCGCGGCCACCGGCCAGCGCGCCGACAGTCGCGCCAGCGCCGCCAGCGCGTCGGGGTAGAACTCGACCTCGTTGCGGCTGGCGTAGAAAGCCTCGAAGGCGGGGCCGGCCTGGGTGACGTCGTCGCCGGCCTCGCGCAGCGCGCGCTCGAGCGACAGCATGCGCTGTTGGGTGAAGTCGTGCGCCAGGTGCGGGTGTTCGGCCGCCACCTGTTCGCGCAGCCGGCGCATGCGGTGGATCGGGAAGCGCTGGGCGGTGCGCGGGCAGTTCGCGCGCAGGAATTCATCCAGCGCACGCTCGGCGCGTTCGATCGAGGGCCAGATCGGCCAGAGGGTGTCGTCGAGGTCGAGGCTCAGGGCCCGGGGCAGCGTTTCCACCCGCCGATGATAGCCCGCCGCCCCATGCCCGGCCCGTGAAACGCCTACTCGAGCAGGCGCGACCAGACCTTCCAGTCGTCCACCCGGTCGGCGACGATCTTCAGGCACACCAGCATCGGCACCGCCACCAGCAGGCCCGGCACGCCCCACAGCCAGCCCCAGAGCATCAGCCACAGGATGATCGCCAGCGGGTTGATGCGCATGGTGCGGCCCAGCACGGCCGGCGTGAGCACCTGGCTCTCGGCGGCGTTCAGGGCCAGGAAGCCGGCGGCCGGCAGCATGGCCGTGCCCAGGGTGTCGAACTGGCTCAGGCCCACCAGGGCCAGCAGCAGGGCCATGAGCAGCGGGCCGACGATGGGCGTGATGTTGAGCATGGCCGCCAGCACGCCCCAGAGCAGCGGGTCGGGCACGCCCAGGTACCACAGCCACAGGCCGGTGGCGGCGCCGAGCACCAGGCTGGTGCCGCTGATGGTGAGCATGTAGCGCGAGAGGTCGGACTGGATCTGCTGCACGATGCCGGCGGTGAGCTTCTTCTGCGCACGGGTCGGGCGCAGTTCGAGCAGCTTGCGCAGCAGGTCGTCGCCGTAGACCAGGAAACTGAAGCCCAGCAGGATCACCGCCAGCACCGGCCCCAGTACCCGCGGCGTGGCTTCGATCAGGTCTGGCTGCGGCGGCTGCACCACCACGCGTTCGCTGCTGGCGGCCTCCTCGCGCGCCAGCTTGCCCAGCGACTCGCGCGCCTGCGTGGCCTGCTGCAGGGGTTCGACCATATCGCGCAGCTTCGGGGCCGCTTCGCGCATCACGAACGGCACCTTGCGCACCCACTCGGCGGCCGGGGTGGCCAGGAAGGTGCCGACCGCGCCCAGGGTGCCGAGCAGGGCGGCCATCAGCAGCAGGGCCGAGACGCCGCGCGGCAGCCAGCGCAGCGGCGCGCGTCGCATCAGCGGCGCCAGCAGCATGGCGATGAAGCCGGCCAGCACGATCGGCAGGATCAGGCTCGAGGCGAGGTAGCAGGTGTAGAGGCCGGCGGCGATCACCAGCAGCCACAGCGGCCGGTTGCCGCCCCGCGCCCGCGGCGCCGGGCGCTCGCCCTCGCGCGCGGGCGCTGGGTTCGCCGCGGCGTCGGCCGGCGTCGCGTTGGGGTTACGACGCCTGCGCCTGGCCATCGCGGGCCGCGTCCTCTTCCGCCAGGTCTCCGGCGTCCTGTTCCTCGTCGGGGGCCTCTACCTCCTCGCCGGCCTGCAGGCCGGCAGCGGCGGTGAGGCCGGCCAGCAGCCCGGGCAGCACGGCCTCGAGCACCATGGAGAACACCGGACCGCCGAGGAACTTGCCGGCCAGCGAAGGCTGGCCGTCGGCCTTGGGTTTCAGGCCCACGGCGAAACCCAGGGCCAGGCCCGAGACCACGATGCGCACGGGCGTGGCCGTGCGCCTGAACTCCTCGCCCAGTTGGGCGCGCGAGTCGACGATGCGGGCGCGCCAGGCTTCGCAGCCTTGTTCGGCGGCCTGGGCGGCGGCGATCTTCGCGGCCAGGCTCACGGCGCTTCCCCGGTTTCGGCGGCCGGCGTGTCGCCGCCGCCCAGTCCCTTGCGGATCTGCCGGCGCGTGCCCTCGAAGTCGGCGTGGCGCAGCAGCGCGCGGGCCCGCCAGGCGGCCAGCCCGCAGAGCACCAGGCTGAGCAGGAGCGGGATGGCGATGGCCAGCGGCCAGGGTGCGCCGGCCGAACGCAGGCCGGCCACCAGCAGCGCGGTGAGCAGGCCGTAGGCGGTGGCCAGCATCACCATCGCCAGCAGCAGGAAGACCAGCGCCTGCACCAGGGCCGCCTTCGCCAGCCCGACCTCGGCGGCGAACAGCCGGCGCAGCGCGTGCAGCGCGCCGACGTGGGCCGCGGCGGCATCGCGCGCCGCGGCCAGCACGGCGCGGGCGTCGTCGGGGAGCGGACCGGCGCCCTGGCCGGCGCCCGGTTCGGCCTCGGCCATGGGCGCTTACTTGCGCCGCGTGAGCGCGGCGACCAGGTAGCCGGCGGCGAAGGCGATGCCGAACGAGGCCAGCGGCTTGCTGCGGATCAGGTCTTCGGCCTGGTCGAGCATGCCGCGTCCCTGCTCGAGCAGGCCCTGCAGCCGCTCGTCGAGCTCGGCGCGCGCTTCCTGGGCGGCGGCCGCGCCGGCCTCCATGGCCTCGCTGACGCCGGCCTTGAGCTTGTCGCGCGCCTCGCCGAGGTTTTCCCTGGCCTGGTCGATGTGGCGCGGGGTTTCTGGCTGGGAAGGACTCATGCAATGCCTCCTCGATGGCTTGGCGCCCACCTTACACCGGCGGCGGCCTCATTCCATGACCAGGTAGCCGTTGCGGTTGCCGCGCACCACGTCCAGCTGCAGGTTGCGCGGCGGGTCGGCCATCACGTCCTGGAAGGCCTGCAGGTCGTCCACCCGGCGGCGGTTGACGCCGCGGATGTAGTCGCCGGCGCGCAGGCCGCTCTGCGCGGCCCGGCTGCCCGGCTCGACCTTGCTGGCCACCACGCCGAACCAGCCGCGCTGGCGGAAGCGCTCGGGCAGCTCGGCCAGCGTGGCGCCGGCGAGGCGGGCGTCGAGCGTGCGGCCGTCGACCTCGGTGGCGCGCGGGCGCGGCACGGCCTGAACGCTCACCCGGCGCTCGTCGCGCAGCAGGTCCAGGCGCACCGGTTCGCCCACCGGCGCCAGGCCTTCGGCATTGCGCAGGGCATTGGCGCCGTCGATGCGCTCGCCGTTGGCGGCCAGCACCAGGTCGCCCGGGCGCACGCCGGCGGCCTCGGCCGGCGAGCCGCGGTAGACGCGGGTGACCAGGGCGCCGCGCTGGTTGGCCGGCAGGCCCAGCTGCCCGGCCAGGCGCGGGTTGAGGTCCTCGGTGTCGAGGCCGAGGGTGCCGCGGCGCACTTCGCCGTAGGCCAGCAGCTGGCGCTTGACCTCGTCGGCCAGGTTCACGGGGATCGCGAAGCCCAGGCCGATGTTGCCGGCTGCGCTGCCGCGCGGGTTGAAGCTGGCGGTATTGATGCCCACCAGCTCGCCGCGCAGGTTCACCAGCGCGCCGCCGGAGTTGCCCGGGTTGATGGAGGCGTCGGTCTGGATGAAGTTCTGGTAGCCCAGGCCCTGCAGGCCGCTGCGGCCCACGGCCGAGACGATGCCGCTGGTGACGGTCTGGCCCAGGCCGAAGGGATTGCCCACGGCGACCACGAAGTCACCCACGCGCAGCCGGCTGGAGTCGGCCAGCGGGATCGCCACCAGCTCCTCGGCCGGGATGCGGATCACCGCGACGTCGGTGTCGGGGTCGGAGCCGATGAACTCGGCCTCGAAGGTGCGGCCGTCGGCCAGGGTCACCGACACCTCGTCGGCGTTTTCGATCACATGGTGGTTGGTCAGCACCAGGCCGCGTTCGGCGTCGACGATCACGCCCGAGCCCAGCGACTGCTGGCTGCGCTGCTGCGGCATGCCGGGCATGCCGAACAGCTCGGCCAGCGGGTTGCGCACGTTGATGACCTGGCGGCTGTAGATGTTCACCACCGCCGGGGTGACCTGCTCGAGCATCGGCGCCAGCGAGGGCAGGGCGACGCTGTCCACCTCGAGCGGCAGGGCGGCGTGGGCCGCGCGCGGCAGCGCCAGGCCGGCGGCGGCCTCCAGGGCCCGTTCGCCGCGGCTGGTCGGGCTGGCCGCGGCCGGGCCGGGGTCGGCGGGGGCGGCCAGCCACTGGCTGGCGCCGGCACCGGCCAGGGCGGCCAGCAGCAGGGCGGCGAGGACGGGGATCGGGCGCATTCGGGGGCTCTCCGGGCTCGGGTCGGGTCTACAGCATCAGGCAATACCAGATGAGGGCCAAACGGAGGCTGGACAAGGCCACCGCCGGACGCGCCCGGGCAGGTTCCACGGGCGCCGGAAGGCCCGTAACGAAGCCCGGCGAGGGCTCCGGACAGCCCGCTCAAAGCCGTGGAACATCTTGAACAGGCTGAATTTTTCAGCCCCGGCCGGGTTGTTGACAGGCCCCCGGGCGAGGGGTAGCTTTGGGATCCGTTGCCACTACATCTTGTGGTGGGCAGCGGGGGGCGGCCCCAAGGCTTGGGGTCGGCAAGCACGCACGACGCGACGGCGAGACGGCATGCGGAAACCGGGACGGACATCACGTTTCCAGCGGGGCAGTGCCCTGCGGGCGGGCGTCGCTTCCCCCGGATTCCGAGCCGGCTGGACCCGATAAGAACTCAGACAAAGGCGCCCTCCCCGAGGGGCGCCCCGGGAGGAAGAAAGGACTTATGAGCACGGTTCGCCTGGAGGCGGTAAAGAGCAAAGCGGCGCAGGAGATCGAGATGCAGCCGGCGTCCCAGGACATCTGGGACAAGAAGTACCGCCTCAAGACCAAGCGTGGCGAACCGGTGGACGCCACCATCGACCACACCTACCAGCGCGTCGCCAAGGCGCTGGCCGAGGCCGAGCCGAGCGCCGAGAAGCGCAAGTACTGGTACGAGCGCTTCCTGTGGGCGCTGCGCCGCGGTGCCATTCCCGCCGGCCGCATCACCTCCAACGCCGGTGCGCTCGAGCACAAGCCGGCCACCAGCACCATCAACTGCACCGTGTCGGGCACCATCACCGACTCGATGGACGACATCCTGGGCAAGGTCCACGAGGCCGGCCTGACCCTGAAGGCCGGCTGCGGCATCGGCTACGAGTTCTCGACGCTGCGCCCGCGCGGCGCCTACGTCTCGGGCGCCGGCGCCTACACCTCGGGCCCGCTGTCGTTCATGGATATCTACGACAAGATGTGCTTCACCGTCTCGTCGGCCGGCGGTCGTCGCGGCGCCCAGATGGGCACCTTCGACGTCAGCCACCCGGACGTGAAGGAATTCATCGGCGCCAAGCGCGAGGACGGCCGCCTGCGCCAGTTCAACCTCTCGCTGCTGGTCACCGACGAATTCATCCAGGCCGTCGAGTCCGACGGCGACTGGCCGCTGGTGTTCCCGGTGAACGTCAAGGAAGCCGGCGACGTCAACGTCGACGACGCCAGCCAGGTCGTCTGGCGCGACTGGCCGCACTGCGAGAACTACGTCACCCGCGACGACGGCATGGTGGCCTGCAAGATCTACGGCCACATCAAGGCGCGCCAGCTGTGGAACCGCATCATGGCATCCACCTACGACTTCGCCGAGCCGGGTTTCATCCTGATCGACCGCGTCAACGAGATGAACAACAACTGGTGGTGCGAGAACATCCGCGCCACCAACCCCTGCGGCGAGCAGCCGCTGCCGCCCTACGGCGCCTGCCTGCTGGGTTCGGTGAACCTGACCAAGTTCGTGCGCGACCCGTTCACCGACAAGGCCAGCTTCGACTGGGAGGAGTTCCGCGAGGTCGTGCGCGTGTTCACCCGCATGCTCGACAACGTGGTCGAGATCAACGGCCTGCCGCTCGAGCAGCAGCGCAACGAGATCCTGCGCAAGCGCCGCCACGGCATGGGCTTCCTGGGCCTGGGCAGCACCGTCACGATGATGCGCATGAAGTACGGCGAGGCCGACTCGGTGAAGTTCACCGAGGACGTGAGCCGCGAGATGGCCCTGGCCGGCTGGGAAGTCGCGCTGTCGCTGGCCAAGGAGAAGGGTCCGGCGCCGATCATGGACGAGGAGTTCAAGGTCACCGCCGAGATGCTGCGCAAGCGCCCGGAGATGAAGAAGGACGGCTGGAAGGTCGGCCAGAAGATCAAGGGTCGCCAGCTGCACGCCCTGTACTCGCGCTACATGCAGCGCGTGGCCACGGTGGCGCCGGAGCTGGTGAAGGAGCTGGCCGAGACGGGCGCGCGCTTCACCCACCACAGCTCGATCGCGCCGACCGGCACGATCTCGCTGAGCCTGGCCAACAATGCCTCCAACGGCATCGAGCCCAGCTTCGCGCACCACTACAGCCGCAACGTGATCCGCGAGGGCAAGAAGTCCAAGGAAAAGGTCGAGGTCTACAGCTACGAGCTGCTGGCCTACCGCACCCTCGTCAACCCGGAGGCGATGCCGTTCAGCACCGACGAGAAGACCCGGCTGCCGGAGTACTTCGTCTCGGCCGACGACATCACCCCGAAGGCGCACGTGGACATCCAGGCCGCCTCGCAGAAGTGGATCGACTCGTCGATCTCCAAGACCGCGAACGTGCCCACGGACTACCCGTACGAAGACTTCAAGGACATCTACCTTTACGCCTACAAGCAGGGCCTGAAGGGCTGCACCACCTTCCGCTTCAACCCGGCGGCCTTCCAGGGCGTGCTGGTGAAGGAAGCCGACCTGGAGAACACCACCTACCGCTTCGAGCTCGAGGACGGCACCGTGGTCGAGGCCAAGGGCAACGAGGAGATCGAATACGACGGCGAGATCCACAGCGCCGCCAACCTGTTCGACGCCCTCAAGGAAGGCTACTACGGCAAGTTCTGAGCCCAAGGTTTCGGCGGGCCGCCGGCCCGCCGTGGTTTCGACGACGAGGAGAGCGGTATGAGTAATGGCAACGGAGTCACGGCGGCCCTGTCCAATGCCGCCGACAGCGTCAGCGAGAAGGCCCACGAGATCGGCGACGCCATCGCCCACACGGCCGAGGTCGCGGTGAAGGCCGCGAAGAAGAAGGCCGCGCCGGTCATCAGGAAGGCCAAGGCGCAGGTCAGGAAGGCCGAGAAGTCCGACGCCGGCAAGGCCGTGAAGAAGGCCGTCGGCGCGGCGAAGAAGAAGGTCAAGGCCGCGGTGAAGGCGGTCGAGGCCAAGGTTGGAGGCAAGAAGCCGGCGCCGAAGAAGAAGGCCGCCGCCAAGAAGAAGCCGGCCGTGAAGAAGGCCGCGCCGAAGAAGAAGGTTGCCGCCAAGAAGGTTGCCGCCAGGAAGGCCCCGGCCCGCAAGGTCGCGGTGAAGAAGGCGGCGCCGAAGAAGAAGGCCGTGGCGAAGAAGGCCCCGGCCAGCAAGAAACCGGCCGCCAAGAAGGCGGCGGCGAAGAAGGTCGCCAGGAAGCCGGCGGCCCGCAAGACGACGGCCCGAAAGGTTGCCAGGAAGCGCTAAAGCCGACGGCTGTCCCGATTGTCGCAACCCGTCCCCCCGCCGCACGGCGGCGGGGGGCTCCGGGGAAAGAAACCACCGAATCGCATAAGCGGAAAGAAAACAGCATGGCCATCAAGATCAGCAAGAAAATCAAGGGTTACAGCGTCCAGAAGCCGGAAGACAAGGCCAAGGAAACCGCTGCTCCCGTCGCCGCTCCCGTGGCCGTGCAGGAGCCGGAGTCGAACATCATCCACATGCACGAGAAGGTCGAGCGGCCGGAAGTGCTGGTGGGTTCGACCTACAAGATCAAGTCGCCGCTGGTCGAGCACGCCATGTACGTGACGATCAACGACATCGTGCTCAACCCGGGCACCGAGCACGAGCTGCGCCGTCCGTTCGAGGTGTTCATCAACTCCAAGAACATGGACCACTTCCAGTGGATCGTGGCGCTGACCCGCATCATGAGCGCCGTGTTCCGCAAGGGTGGCGACGTCACCTTCCTGGTCGACGAGATGAAGGCGGTGTTCGACCCGCGCGGCGGCTACTTCAAGGCCGGCGGCGTGTACATGCCGTCCATCGTCGCCGAGATCGGCTCGGTGGTCGAAGAGCACCTCAAGTCGATCGGCATGATCCTCGACCCGGAGCTGGGCGAGGAGCAGAAGCGCCTGATCGCCGAGAAGCGCGCCGCCTACGAGGCCCGCGCAAAAAAAAAGTCCAGTAACACCGGTCTGAGCGGGGCCCCCGCCGGTACCGGCACCGAAGGCGCCCCCGGCGCCGACGAGGCGGTGCAGGTCACCGGCGAGGGCACCTCTTTCCCGCCCAGCGCGACCATGTGCAACAAGTGCAACACCAAGGCCACCGTCATCATGGACGGTTGCGCTACCTGCCTGAATTGCGGTTACAGCAAGTGCGGCTGATTCCGGGCTGAGAATTTCTCCCGGGTGTGGGGAGACGTAATTACTGCAAGGATCGAACGTAATTCGTGCAATTTGATGATGCATCCTAGAGGGGCCCCAAGAGGGCCCCTTGTCGTTTCATCCGCCTGCAGCGTTTGGCAAAGAATTAGCTGTTGATGCGCGACGAAAATTGACCACCCCTGCGCGTTGAAAATTGACCAGGGCATGGACCGGGGGATTCCAGCCCCGGGGTTGTTCGCAGTGTAGCCTCAGCCGCCGGTTTCAGTGGCCGGCTCGGCATCCTCCTTCGCCTGTTGCACCCGGGCCTGTTCCGGGGCCCGGATCTTGGTCTTGGCCGTCCGGCTGCTGTGCCGGAACCGGTAGGAGTCGTTGCCAGCCACCAGCCAGAAGGCGCGGCTGGCGCACAGCTTCATGTGCGCCACCATCACCTTGCGCCAGATCCCGCCGATCACCAGCCCTTCCTCGCTCCAATCGAACTGGAACGCCTCGCCCCAGCCAAACTGCAGCGGCACGTAGGCCGAACGCGCCGTCACCGCGCCCACCGCCGCCCGCTGGGCCCGCAAGTACTCCGTCACCCGGCAGTAGTGGCCTTTGAAGCCCTGTTCCTGCAGTTGCTCGAACAGGCGCCGGGCGGTGCGGCGCTCCTTCCGGGAGCGGTTCTCATCGGTCTTGACCGCTTGGTCGAGCCAAGCCGTGAAGCCGGCCAGCACCTTCGGCCCCGGCGGCCGCTGGTAGGCCATCTGCGTCCGGGGCGCCGGCTCCCTGAGCCAAGTCTTGATGGTGTTACGGGACAAGCTGGTCCGCCGGGCGATCTCGCTGATCGACAGCCCCTCGCGCAGCCTCAGCCGCTGGACCTTCGCGTACATCGACATGGTGTGCACCTCTTCTCCCCACAGGCCTGGTCGCCTGCAAGGTAAGGGGAAACACCCTGGTCAATTTTCAACGCGCAAGACCCGCGTTTGCTGGTCAATTTTCAGCGCGCCTCAACACCGCTTCGATATCCGCGTTGTGCGGAGGCAGCCCAGTTGGTTGATTCACCGAGAGCCGCGTCTAACCTACATACCCGTTTGAGAGAGATTCTAGATATCTGATCACGTCTTTGGTTCTGCCAAGAGTAATCAGAGCTTCGGGAGTGTGACCGCCGAAAGCGCTTAGAGGGCTTTTCAACCAGGCGAGAGACTCTTTGCGATCGCCTGTAACCAGGTCGGCCGCGGCGAGAACCCTTTTGGTATCGAGGTTGGTGACGCTACTATTGGTCATGAGCCCGCCTCCGAATTAGGCGTAGCGTATGCTAAGCCTCCCTTGACAGGGCCGCGGTTGCCACATTTCCCCTGGTAGGATTTTGGTGCCCTCGTCAGAGTCGAGGGCGCTTGCAGGAATTCTCGACTGGGCTTCCATGGCTTGCAGGAATTCTGGAAATCCACTTGCAAGCATCATGGTTGTGATCAGCGTAAGTGATTGATTTTACGTGCCGGTGACTTGCAGGAATTTCCGTTCGCCCACACGGGCTCGCATCCTGCGGCCAGCTGCGCTAAACCTCCTGGGGCGGTGCTCCAGGGGGAATCCACATGAAAAGTTTCGGCCTGCTGCTGGGGCTTGCGTTCGCCGACCTTGCGGTGGCCGGGCTCATGGCCGCGCGCGGTGATCGCGGCATCGCGCTGCTGTTCCTCCTGCTGGCCATCGTCACGGCAGCCTTCGCAGTGTTCGGCGGGCCATCGCTGCGACGTGATCCGCGGGGCCGCCTGCAGCCCGTGGAGCCGCCCTACTCGAAATTCCTCGGCACCTTCGGCGCCGCGGCCATCCTGGTGGCGGCGGCTTATGTGGCGACCACGACGACCCGGGGAAGGGAGCCAAAGCCAACGCCCGTTGCGACGCTGCCCCAGCCGGTCCGGGCTGCTCCGGCCTGGACGCCGCCGCCCAGCCAGCCCAGGCCCACGCCTCGCAGCGCCCGCCTGCTCTACAAGTGCGAAGACGCGCGGGGCCACGCCAGTTTCCAGTCCCAGGCCTGCGCACCGGGAACCCGGCAGGTCTGGGTGAGGGAGGTGATGCCGGAGGCCGAGCCGCCCCGTTCGCGACGCACGCCCGCGCCCGCCGCTGGCGACACGAGGACGGCCGCGCCGGTTTACTCATTTGGCCAGCAGCCACCCAACCGCTCCGGCGAAGGCAGCCCGGCCTGCCAGGCCGCCCGTGCGGCGGATGCAGCCTACCGGCGCAGGCCGCTGAGCCAGGTCACGCACGCCGGCCTGCGCCGCCACGGCGACGCCATCCAGGCAGCCTGCAAGTGATCCTCAGCCTTCGTTTTCGAACCGCAGGTTCTCGTTGCGGATCCAGCCACGCTCGCTGTGCCGGTCCTCGCACCAGCACGCGCCGTGCTTCGGGTCTTCCCAGATCAGGCGCACGGTGTCGCCGGGTTCGACGGTGAGTTCGGCGCTGCAGTATTCGGCGGTGGCGTGGGGCTGGCCGCCGTTGGTGCTGATGATGTCCAGCGGCACCCAGCCGGCGCTGAGCTGGCCGTCCTCGGCCCAGACGTAACCCGGGCGATCCGGGTGGGCGTGGCGCACGAACACCGTGTCGCCGGCCTTGAGCGTGAGCGGAATGGCGTCGGGGCTTTCCTGGGGCGCGATGACCTGCGCGTTGATCGCCTTGAGCGTGGACATGCGTATTGGACTCCGGGGCCAGCTCCCCCTGTCGGAGCCAAGGTGAAAGGATAAGCCCTCGTGAAGATCGCCGCACCCGTTGGTCAGCCCGAGGTGACCATCCGCCCGGAAACGGGACAAACTGTGACGCATTTCACGGTTTGAGGGGGCGTTCGGGCGCCCAATGACTCCCCGGACCCATCCATTGAGGGACCGGCCGTGATCCCCGTTTACATCGCCCAGACCGACCTCGACGCCCAGCTGGTCCAGGAACTCCTGGTGACCTCGGGCATCGCCGCGCACATCTTCGGCCCCAACGTGGCCGACCCCGCCGGCGCGGTGGCCACCACCCTGCAGATCCGCGTCGTGGTCGAGGACGCCGAGGCCGAGGAGGCCCGCCAGCTGGTGCAGGACTGGCAGACCGCCCCGGCTCCCGAGGAGTTCGAATTCGACGACGGCCTGCTCGATTCCAAGGCTTTCGACGAGATCGAAGAGCTCAGCTTCCAGCCCGGCGACCCGAACCTCCCGGCCTGAACCCGGGCTTCCGGCACTTCACGCCCAGCCGCCGCGGCGCGACACTCGCGCCGCATGGCATCGCATCCGCTCGACAACCCGGCCTACGACTCGCTGGCCCATCGCCACCACCCGCTCGCACGGTCGGCGGGCGAGGTGCTGCGCTATCCGTCCGACATCGCGCCCTTCCTCGGCGTGCCGCGCGACGGCCTGGATGACCCGGACCCGCTGGCGGCGCTGGCGCCCGAAGGCGACACGGTGCTGGTGATCGGACCCCACCCGGTCGTGCCGCCGGGCTTCGTGCTCGAGCCGCAGTTCACCCTGGTGCAGATGGTCTGCCCGGCGCCGCTGGCGGAAACGCCGGGGCCGGAAATCGTCGAGCTCGGGCCCGAGCGGCACGAGCAGCTGCTCGAACTCGTGGCCCTGGTCTACCCGCATTATTTCCGCCCGCGCGCCATGGCGATGGGCCGCTACTTCGGCATGTTCCACGGTGACCAGCTGGTGGCGATCGCCGGCGAGCGCATGGGCCCGCCCGGCCACCGCGAGGTGAGCGCCATCTGCACCCATCCCGAGCACCTGGGTCGCGGCCATGCGCGCCGGCTCACCGCCTACCTGTGCAACCGGCTGCTGGACGAAGGCCTGGCGCCCTTCCTGCACGTCAGCCCTTCGAACACGCGTGCGCTCGGCCTGTACGAGGCCATGGGCTTCCAGCACCGCGCCGGCCTGCGTTTCACGGCGCTGCGCCGCGCCTGAGCGATCCGCGTCAGGGCTTCATGCTGCCGGTGCGCACGAACCGGTCGTGCCAGGACAGCGCCTCGCCGAGCAGGTGCGGCGCGTGCTTGCCGAAGCTGTCGCGGCAGGCGCGGTCGAAGTAGTCCTGCAGCATCGGCCGGAACTCCGGGTGCGCACAGCGCCCGATCACCAGGCGCGCGCGCTGCTTGGGCGACAGGCCGCGCAGGTCGGCCAGGCCCTGTTCGGTCACCAGCACCATCACGTCGTGCTCGGTGTGGTCGACATGGCTGGCCATCGGCACGATCGAGGAAATCGCCCCGCCCTTGGCCGTGCTCGGCGACATGAACACCGACAGGTAGCCGTTGCGGGCGAAGTCGCCGCTGCCGCCAATGCCGTTCATGATCTTCGTGCCGGCCACGTGGGTCGAATTGACGTGGCCGTAGATGTCGGCCTCGATCATGCCGTTCATGGCGATGCAGCCCAGGCGCCGGATCAGCTCGGGATGGTTGGACATCTCCTGCGGCCGCAGCACGATGCGCTCGCGGTAGAAATCCACGTCCCGGTTGAACTCGGCGATGCCCTCGGGGCTGAGCGAGAACGAGGTGGCCGAGGCCATGCGCAGCACGCCCTCGCGCAGCAGCGTCAGCATGCCGTCCTGGATCACCTCGGTGAAGGCCGTCAGGCCGCGGTAGCCGCCCTCGGCCAGGCCGGCCAGCACGGCGTTGGCGATGTTGCCCACGCCCGACTGCAGCGGCAGCAGCTGCGGCGTGAGCCGGCCGCGGCGCACCTCGTGGTCGAGGAACTCGAGCAGGTGCCCGGCGATCGCCCGCGAGGCCTCGTCGGGCGGCGAGAACGCGGAGTTGCGGTCGGGGGCGTCGGTCTCCACCACCGCCACCACCTTGGCCGGGTCCACGCGCAGGTAGGGCTCGCCGATGCGGTCGTCCGGGCGCAGCAGCGGAATGGGCTTGCGATCCGGCGGCAGCGCCGTGCCGTAGTAGATGTCGTGCATGCCCTCGAGCGCCGCCGGTTGCCAGCGGTTGACCTCGAGGATCACCCGGTCGGCCTGCTCGAGCCAGGTCTTGTTGTTGCCCACCGACGAGGACGGCACCAGCCGGCCGTCTTCGAGCACACCGGTCACTTCCACCACCGCCACGTCGATCTTGCCGAAGTAGCCGAACCAGGCGTGCTGCGCCACGTGGCTCAGGTGGATGTCGAGGTAATCGAGTTCGCCGCGGTTGATCTGCTCGCGCACCACCGGGTCGGACTGGTAGGGCAGGCGCAGCTCGATGCCGTTGGCCCGCGCCAGCACGCCGTCGAGTTCGGGGGCGGTGGAGGCACCGGTGAGCACCCGCACCTGGAAAGGCAGGCCCTGGGCGTGGGCACGCTGGATGCGTTCGGCCAGGGCGCCGGGCACGGCCTTGGGGTAGCCGGCACCGGTGAAGCCGCTCATGGCCACGGTGTCGCCCGGGTGGATCAGCCCGGCCGCCTGTTCGGCGGTGCGCAGGCGGTCGAGGAAGGGCGTATGGCGGATGCGTTCGTTCATCACGGTCTCCTTGCAGCCTCCAGCATCGCCGAAGTCGCGGGCAGGGGCGAGGGGTTGCCTGGAACGATGGTTTGCGGCCCGTCCGTGAACGGTTTGCTTGACTTGCCCGGCGGGCTAAAGTCGCGAAAATACCCCCGGAGTCGCCCATGCGAGTGCTTTCCACCCTGGTTCTCTCCTTCCTCGTCTCGGCCGCGCCGGCCACGGCCACGGGTGCGCCCGAGGCAGGCCCGCAGCTGCGCATGAACCTGCAGGTGCTGGTGCCCGTGGATGCCGCGGGCCAGGCCGGCGAGCCGCGCATCGCCGACGACCTGCCCGCCGAGGCGCAGGTGGCCGTGCGCGAGCGCGTGGCCGCGCTCGCCTTCGCGCCGGCCAGCCGCGACGGCGAGGCCGTGCCCAGCGAACTGTCGCTGTCGGTGCCCTTCACCGCGCAGAACGTGGGCGGGCAGGTGCAGTACACGGTGGGCCAGCCCAAGGCCGATCCCTTCGTCAAGCAAATGCCCCGGTATCCATACGAGGCGCTGCGCGACGGTGCGGGCGCGGCGCTGATGGTTCGCGTCGAGCTCGCCCCGCAGGCCGGTGCCGACCGCATGCGCGCGGAAGTGGTGGCCACCGAGTTCACCTCGCGCCGCGCGTCGCGCTACCAGCGCCAGTTCGAGAAAGCGGCGATCGATACGCTCTCAGGCTGCTGCCGCCTCGTCGAAACCATTGACGGCGTGCCGCTGGGCGGCGTGCACCACGTGCCGGTCAGCTTCTCCAGCAGCCAGTCGCGTGAGCGCGTGGACACCGATGCCTTCAATGCCGCCCACGCCGGCGAGTCCGCGGGCCTGCCTGAAGGCCTGAGCCGCGCCACCATCGTCGACAGCGCCTCGCCCGACGGCGTGGCCTCGCCCTGACCCATGTCGCCATGACCGGGCTCGTCAGGGCGCTGCCGGAGGCCGACCAGGCCGAGCTCGAGCGTGCGCGCCGGCTGCTCGAGTCGCCCGGGCTCGCCATGCAGCTGGCGAACGTCATCGGTGCACCGATCGAGAGCCTGATGCGCGGGCTGCCGGGCCCGGCGAGCCGGCTCGTGGACAAGGCGGCGCGCAAGGCGGTGGAGGTGGCCTTCGAGGCCGCGCGCCGCACCCTGCGCGACGATTCGCCCGGCGATGCCAGCCTGCGCCTGCACCAGGTGGCGGTGGCCGGTACCGGCGCGGTGGGTGGTTTTTTCGGGCTGCCGGGCCTGCTGGTGGAACTGCCCGTGACCACGGCCACCATGCTGCGCTCGATCGCCGACATCGCCCGCAGCGAGGGCGCCGCGCCCGGCGAGCCGGAAACGCGGCTCGACTGCCTGCAGGTGCTGGCCCTGGGAGGCACCCGGCCCGACGACGACGGCGCCGAGTCGGGTTATTTCGCCACGCGCGCGGCGCTGGCCCAGCAGGTCACCGCCGCCACCCGCTACGCGGCCAGCGGAATGGGCGGCGGCAGTGCGCCCGCCATCGTGCAGCTGGTGAACGGCATCGCCGGCCGCTTTTCGATCCCCGTCACCCAGAAGGCGCTGGCGCAGGCCGCGCCGCTGGTGGGTGCGGCCACCGGTGCCACGCTCAACCTGATCTTCATGCGCCACTTCCAGTCGGCGGCGCGCGGCCACTTCATCGTGCGCCGGCTCGAGCGCCTGCACGGCGAGGGGGCGGTGCGGGCCGCCTGGGCCCGGCGGGTGCAGGACCACCCGAAGCGATGACCCCATGAGTCCGCCGGGACCGGGGCCTGTACGCTGCCATCCGGGCGATTAGACTGGCGCCATGGCCGACAACCAATCCGCGGTTCCGCCGGCGCCACAAGACCTGCGCAGTCCGCTGTGGCTGGGCTGGCTGCTGTTTGGCATCTGCCTGCTGGCCTCGGTGTGGTTCGTGCGGCAGATGGCGGCTTTCGGCGCGGACCTCGAGCATCGCCATGGCATCGGCCTGGTGCAGACCGCCGCCGCCGTGGTCGATGCCGGTGACGTGGCCGCGCTGCGGGGCGATCCGGATGATCTCGGAACGCCAGCCTACGAATCGGTGCGTGCCCACCTGCGCGCCGTCCTCGACGCCAACCCCGAATTCCGCTTCGTCTACCTGATGCGACCGGTCGGGGAGGGCGATCAACGCTTCCTGTTCCTGGCCGATGCGGAGGATCCGTCCTCGCCAGACTACTCGAGGCCCGGCGATGTCTACGACGGGCCGTCCGAGAACCTGGGCAAGGTGATGGATGGCCTGCATCCGATGTTCTCCGAGGTCATCCAGGACGACTGGGGTGAATGGGTCAGCGCGCTGGCGCCGGTGCTCGATGGGGACGGGCGGGTACTGGCCGTGCTGGGCATCGACATGGCCTACGAGGAGTGGCTCGACGCCCAGTCGCGCTACCGCAACTTCGGCATCCTCATTTCGGTGCTCGTGCTGTCGCTGGTCGCGCTGTTCATGCTCGGCCTGCACCTGCAGCGCCGCTCGTCCCTGCGCCTGGCCCAGGCCGGGGCCAGGCTGGCGCAGCAGGTCGGGGCGCTCGAGGCGGCGCAGGAGGAACTCCGGCTCGCCGACGTGGTGGTGCGCCACACCAGCGAGGCGATCCTGGTGCTGGATCCGCAGATGCGCGTGCTGCGCGCCAACTCGGCCTACGAGTTGCTGACCGGCCGGCGCGCCTCCGAAGTCGTGGGCACCTTGCCGCATGCCATCCAGGCCAGTCCGGAGCTGCGGGAGCGGGCCGAGGCGGGGATCCTCGATGCCAACCACTGGGAGGAGGAGATCGAGCTCACCCGCGCCGATGGCCGGAAGATCCCGGTGGGCGCGATCGCCGAGGTCGTGCGTGGCAGGGGCGGGGTCGTCGAGCATTTGGTGCTGGTGCTGCAGGATCTCTCGGCCAGGAAGGCGCTGGAGGAGCGGCTGCGCGAACTCTCGGCCACCGACGGCCTCACCGGCATCGCCAACCGGCGCAGTTTCGACGAGGGCCTGGTGCGCGAATGGGAGCGTGCCCTGCGCCACGGCGGGCCGCTGTCGCTGGTCATGGCCGACATCGATTTCTTCAAGCGCTACAACGACCACTACGGCCACGTCGCCGGCGATGTCTGCCTGCAGCAGGTGGCCCGCGCACTCAGGGAAGGTGTGCGCCAGGGCGGCGACCTGGTCGCACGCTATGGCGGCGAGGAGTTCGTCGTGGTCCTCGCCGGCGCCGATGCCGAGGCGGCGCGCGCCGTCGCCGAGCACCTGCGCCGGCGGGTCGAGGACCTGGCGCTGGAGCATGCCGGCCGTCCGCCGGACGGCGGCGTGGTGACGATCAGCCTGGGCGTGGCCACGCTGTACCCGGCGCCCGGCCTCGAGCCGGGCATGCTGGTCGAGGAGGCCGACAAGCGGCTCTACGAGGCCAAGGGCGCCGGCAGGAACCGCGTCGCGGGGTAAAGTTGGCCAGGCCGTGCCCGTCCGGAATCCACCGATGCCCAAGACTGCTGTCCCGATCCTGATCCTCTGGAGCCTCGGCGGGCTTGCCGCGGGGCCGGTCGCGGCCGAATCGCTGTACAAGTGCGAGGGGCCGGGCGCAGCGATCAGCATCCAGTCCGACCCCTGCCCGGCCGGCACCACCCAGGTCTGGAAACGCGACGCCACGCCCGAGCCGGGGCCGAGCGCCGAGGAGCTGGCGGCACGCGCGGCGATCGCCGACGCCGAGGCGCGCCGCGCGGCCGAGGAGGCAAGGGCGGCCGAACAGGCCCGGCTGGCGGAGGCGGAGCGCCGCGAGCAGGAGGCGCGCCGGCAGGCGGCCGAGGCGACCGGGGAGAGGCCGCCCACCAAGAGTGCCTGCACCCAGGCGCACGACTTCTCCGATGCGGTGCTGGCCAAGGAATTCCTGCGCCTGACCGAAACCCAGCAGGCCGACCTGCGCGCCTGGGTGGTGGCGCAGTGCGCCGACGTCTACCGCTCCTGACGGCCTGATTCCACGGCTTCGCCGGGCGGGTTTCGCACCCGCGCGCCAGCCCTTGTCCGGGCGACGTGGTCCCGGGTGCCGGGATGCAATGGACTCCCGCGCAAGGAGGCCCGCATGTCCCGCACCCTGTTGCTCGTTGCCGCGCTGACGCTGGCCGGCGCCACCGGTCCCGGCCCGCACTTGCGCAAGTGCGTTTCTCCGGCCGGGGCGGTCAGCTACCAGGACCAGCCCTGCGCACCCGGCGCCGACGAGGCCTGGGTCCAGCCGGTCAAGGCGCTGCCGCCGCCGGCGCCGGTGGCGGCGGCAGCGCCCGCACCTGCGGTGGCCGGCCCGGTCCGCGCCGGGTCGCGCGCGCAGGCGCCACCCGCTCGTCCGGATCCGCGGCGTGCCCGCTGCGACCGGGCCCGTCGCGAAGCCGACGAACTGCGCGACCGGCAATGGAACCGGCTCGGCTTCAAGGAGCGTTCGGAACTGGATGCCCGGGTGGCCCGGGCCTGTGCCCGCGATGGCTGAACCAGGCCCGGCCGCGGGCGGCCGCCGGGCGAGCAGCAGGGCGGCGCTGCGGCGACAATACGGGCATGCAAGCTTCCTCGAACCTGCGCGGCATCGTCGCGATGCTGCTGGCCGTCGGCCTGTTCTCGCTGATGGACGGCGGCCTCAAGCACCTCTCCGGGCACTACCCACCGATGCAGGTGGCGGCGCTGCGCGCGCTTTCCGGCGTGCCGCTGGTGACGGCCTGGGTGCTGGCCACGGGCGCCGCGGCCGGGCTGCTGAAAGTGCGCTGGGGCCTGCACCTGCTGCGCGCGGCGCTGTCGATCATGATGCTCTCGAGCTTCGCTTTCGCGCTCAAGGGCATGCCGCTCACCAGCGCCTATTCGATCTTCTTCGTCGCGCCGCTGCTGATCACCGCGCTGTCGGTGCCGATGCTGGGCGAAACCGTCGGCCCGCGGCGCTGGGCGGCGATCGGCGTGGGCCTGCTCGGTGTGCTGGTCGTGCTCCGGCCCACCGGCGAAGGCGTGTTCGGCTGGGCCGGCCTGGCGGTGGTCGTCGCGGCCACCGGTTACGCGCTGTCGGCCATCATGGTGCGGGTGATGCACCGCACCGACAGCGCCCAATCGATGGTGTTCTGGATGCTGGTGATGACGGCCGTCGGCGCGGGCCTGCTGGCCTGGCCGGGCTGGGTGCCGTTGCGCATGGCCGATGCCTGGGTCATCGCCGGCGTGGGCGTCACGGGCTTCCTCGGCCAGGTGGCGATCACCGAGGCCTTCCGCGCCGGCGAAGCTTCGGTGGTGGCGCCGTTCGAATACAGCGCCCTGGCCTGGGGCCTGGGGCTGGACCTGCTGATCTGGCAGGCGCTTCCCGACGGCTGGACCTTCTTCGGCGCCGGCATCATCGTCGCCAGCGGCCTTTACATGGTGCATCGCGAGCGGGTGCGCGCGCGCCGGCCCACCGGCTGAACCGCCGCGCCGTCGCGAGCGGTTATCCTTCGGGCCAGTCGTCCACCACGGTACAACGGCATGACGCCACGCCTGCTCCTGTTACCCCTGGTTTGCCTGCTTGCCGCCTGCGGCGAGGGCGCGCCCGCGCCCGAGGCCGCACCGGCCGGCGAGGTCGTGGCCAGCGCCCCGGCCGGGGTCGACTGGAGCCGTTGCCACGTGCCGGGCCTGTCGCTGCCGGTGGCCGCGCGCCTGTTCGTGGTCGATGGCGGCGAGCCGGTGCCGGACGCCGAGCCCGGGCGCGAGTCGATCCGCCGCGTCGACGTGCTGGTGCCGGGCCCGGTGGCCCTGCTGATGACCGCGCCCGACGCCACCGCCTGGCACGTCCGCCCGGGCCCGGAAACCGAATTGCGCGCCGTGGTCGCGCTGGGCGATGCGCCGCAGCGCATCACCGGCCAGCGTCTCGGGCAGCACCGGCTGGAGCGTTCGGCCGCCTTCGGCGACGCCTGCGCGAGCTACCTGCTGGCCGACGGCCCCGGCCCGGCGCTGGGCGAGGCCACCGACCAGGTCTTCGGAAAACCGCATGACGCCCTCTACCGGCTGCGCGTGGGCAGCGTGGTGATCGGCGGCACCGGGCCGCTGTCCGACCGTCCGGTCGGGCAGTGATCCCCATGGCTGCGCCCATCGGCCTGGTCGGCTTCGACGGCGACGACACGCTCTGGCACAGCGAGGGTTATTTCCGCGCGGCCCACGCCGAGTTCGAGGCCATCGTCGGCAAGTACCTCGACCTCGCCGACGCAGGCCTGCACGAGCGCCTGCTCGAGACCGAGCAGCGCAACATCCGGCTCTTCGGCTACGGCGCCAAGGGCATGACGCTGTCGATGGTGGAAACGGCCATCGCGCTCACCGGCCAGCGCATCGTGGCCGCCGACATCCATCGCATCGTCGAACTGGGCAAGGCCATCCTGTCGCATCCGGTCGAGCTGCTGCCGGGCATCCGCGCCGCGGTCGAGGCCGTGGCGCGCGAACTGCCGGTGGTGCTGATCACCAAGGGCGACCTGTTCCACCAGGAGGCCAAGGTGCGCGCCTGCGGCCTGGCCGACCTGTTCCGGCGCATCGAGATCGTCTCCGAGAAGGACGCCGGCACCTATGCCCGCGTGCTCTCGGAGTTCTCGCTCGAGCCCTCGCGCTTCGTGATGGTGGGCAATTCCCTGCGCTCGGACATCGAGCCCGTGCTGCGGCTGGGCGGCTGGGGCGTGCACATGCCCTACCACGTCACCTGGGCGCATGAACTCGAACACGGCCTGGGCCCGGAAGACGCCGCGCGCATGGCCAGCGTCGACGTGCCGGCGCAGATCCCGGCCGCCGTGGCGGCGCTCGTCGGCCGGGCCGGGGCCTGAGCCCGGAACGGGCTTGCCAATCCCGGGGCCCTCGAACACTCTGTGTTGCGATGGAACCGGCCGCGATCGATGAACGGGGAAAGCACGCCCGCTGGCTCGAGCGTTCGGCGCTGACGGCCTCGGCCGCCGTGGCCATCATCAGCCTGCTGGCGCTGCTCGGTTGGTTCCTCGACCTGCCCTTGTTGCGCAGCGTGCTTCCCGGCCACGTGTCGATGAAGCCCAACACCGCCATCGGCATGCTCCTGGCGGCCACGGCGCTGGCAAGCTGTGCGCGGCCGGGCAGGCTGCCGCCGTGGGTGTCGGGCTGGGCCTCGCTGGCGGTGGGCCTGCTCGGCGCCGCCACGCTGTCGCAGCACCTTTTCGACATCGAACTGGGCATCGACGACCTGCTGCTGCCCGATGGGTTGGAGAGCGCCGTCGGTCGCCAACCGGCCCGGATGTCGGAACTCACCGCCATCGCCTTCCTGCTGGTCGGCTCGATCGGCCTGATGGCCTGCCGGCGCATCGGCGCCTGGTTCGCCCAGGTCCTGGCGCTGGCCTTGCTGGCGACCGGCTTGTTCGCCCTGAGCGCCTACGGCTTTGCCATGGGTGCGGAAAACCTGCAGTTGCCCTTCCTGCCGCTGGGCCTGAACACCGCCGTGTGCGTCTTCCTGCTGGCGCTGGGCTGGCTGGTCTCGCAGCCGGGCGGTGGCCTGGCGCGGGTGTTGGCCAGCCCGGGCCTGGGCGGGGAACTGGGCCGCCGGACGCTGGGGCCGGCGTTGGTGGCGCCGGTGGTCGTGGCCTTCGTCGCCCAGCTGGTCGTGGGCCGTAACTGGCTGACGGAGGGAGCCGCCATCACCGGGATGGCGGTGGCCTCGGGGCTGTTCGTCACCGGCCTGGTGTGGTGGGGCGCCGACCTGCTCGACCGGCTCGAGCGCGAGCGTGCCCACAGCCGCCAGCTCCAGGCCAGCGTCCATACCGACGACCTGACCGGCGTCGGCAACCGCCGCGCCTTCGATGAAGCCCTGGCGGCGCTTCTGGCGCGCCGCGCCAAGGGCGGCTCGCCCGTGTGCCTGCTGATGCTCGATCTGGACAACTTCAAGCGATACAACGACACCCACGGCCACCTCGCCGGCGACCGGGCCCTGCGCCTGGCGGGTGCGCTGCTGCGTGCCGCGATCCGCCCGGGCGACCTCGCGGCGCGCTACGGCGGCGAGGAGTTCGCGGTGCTGCTGCCGGGTATCGACCAGGAGCGGGCGCTGATGGTGGCCGAGCGACTGTGCCGCGACTTCCGCGTGGCCGACTGGCCCGATGCGCCGGTGACGATCAGCCTTGGCGTGGCCGAGGCCTTTGCCGGCGAGTCGCCGGAATCGCTGGTGTCGCGCGCCGACGCCGCGCTCTACCTGGCCAAGGCCGCGGGTCGCGACCGGGCGGTGGCGGCTCAGTCGCCCAGCGCGTAACCCAGGCCGACGATCACGCTGGTGCGGCGGTCGTCGTCGACCAGCGGGCTGTCGGTGATCTCGCCGGGCAGCCAGGTGTGGCCGATGCGTGCGAACAGCTGCCAGCGTTCGCCCAGGCGGCGCGTGGCCAGCACCGAAAGCTCGGGCAGCAGCGCGGCGTCGCCTTCGTAGGCCGGGCGGCCGGGCAGGGCTTCGCCGGGGCGCACGCCGTAGTAGTAGTCCACCAGGTCGGAGCTCTGCCAGCGCAGCGCCACCGAGGGCAGGAAGCGCCACTGCCCGGCGCGCACCAGCCCCGTCCACGAGGCTTCGAGCTCCTCGCCGCCGCTGCGGTCGAGCACGTCGGTGGCGACCGAGACCTCGAACTGGCCGACGCGCGGCACCCGCCAGCCCAGCGCCATGCCAGCATCGAGCGAGAAGCGGCGGTCGTCCATGCCGGCCAGGTACGGCGAGTCGGCGGCCTCGTAGCCGTCGCCGCGCGCCTGCACGAACGCGCTCAACTCCAGCGGGCCGCGCTCGACCAGGCGGAAGCCGCCGCGCAGGCCGCGCAGGTAGGCGCGCTCGCCCTCGAAGCGCACCAGCGGCACCACCAGCAGGTCTTCGTCGAGCTGGCGGTAGGGCGCGTCGCGCTCGATCGCGATCAGGCCCAGGGTCCAGCGCGGTTCATCGGCCGGCGCGGCGTCGGCCGGCCTGGCGTGGGCCAGCGGCGCGGCCAGCAGGGCGGCCAGCAGGGGCAGGGCGGTTCTCATGGATCACTCCGGTTCGACGGCGTCGCCACTGTCGGCGACGATCCGTCGAACCGGCGTGAGTGTCCAGTGCCTCAGGGTAGCCGGAACACCACCGGCACCAGCGCATAGGCGGCGACGGCGCGGCCGCCGCGCTGGGCCGGGTGGAAGCGCCAGCGCTCGAGCACCTGCAGGCGCGCGACGCGGTCGAGCTCGCGATGGCCGCTGCTGGCTTCGATCGACACTTCGACCGGCCGGCCGGCCTCGTCCACCAGCACGCGCAGCATCACCGTGCCCTCGTGGCCGGCCCGGAGCGCCTCGCGCGGGTAGCGCGGCGCCGGCGCCACGTCATAGGCCAGGGTCATCAGCGAGGGTGGGCCCGGGTCGAAGCTGGTTTGCGCGGCGCCGGTGTCGGTGTCCGGCGGCGAGAAGATCTCGCCGTTCTCGAACACGGGCGCGTCGCTGGCGGCCGGAACCGTCGGCGTGAGCCGCACCGGCGGGCTCTGCGGCTGCGGCTGCACCTGCTGGACGGGCAGCGGGGGCGGCACGGTGGCCGGGATCTCCGGCCTCGGCGCGGGCTCGAACAGCACGATGGTGGGATCGCTTTTCGGCTTGCCGGCCGGCGGCGACCAGCTCGAGGGCAGCATCAGCAGGCCGAGCACGACCAGGTGCACGGCGATGGCCAGGGTATTGCCGGCGACGCGCTTGGCATCAAGGCGCGCGAGCGGCGGAACGGACGACGGATGGGGCAGGCTGCGGACCATGGAACACCTCCTTCGCTGGGGTGGGTGGCAAGTCCTTGAACGTGCCCGCGACGCCGTCGGGGTTGGCGCGCTCCGTTCGTCGTTGCCCCGAAAGTGCCGCCACACCGCCTGCACGCGCAAGCGTTAGCATGGGCCCCATGGCGCGGATCACGTTTCCCGGTTGGTTGCCGTTCATGCTGGCGCTCGCGCTCGCGGGCTGCGGCCGCGCGGGCGAAGACGCGGGCCCGCCGGCGGCCGCCGCGCTGGCCGCCGATGACGGCGAGGCCTTCGACCTGGCCTGGCAGGGCGTGCTGCCCTGCGCCGACTGCGCCGGCATCCGCACCCGCCTGCGCCTGTGGCGCGACGACGCCGGCCAGGCCTTCGAACTCGAGGAAACCTACCTCGGCGTCGAGGGCGACAATGTGTTCAGCACCTCGGGTGCCTGGCGCCTTGAGCAGGATGGCGGCACGCAGGCGACCCGCTATCGCCTGGGCAGCGAAGGCGGCGGCCTGGGCTTCGAGCTGCTGGCCGACGGCAGCCTGCAGCTGCTCGACGCCGACGGCGAACCGCCGGCCGAGGCGGCGGCCTATCGGCTGCACCGCCTCTGAGGCAAGGCACCGGCCGCAGCGTGTGCGGCAGGTCAGTGCGCGGTGTAGCCGCCGTCGATCGCCAGCTCGGCGCCGGTGACGAACTTCGATTCGTCCGAGGCCAGGTACACGACGCCCCAGGCGATATCGTCGACGTCGCCCATGTGGCCGAGCGGATGCAGGCTGCCCACGCCTTCGCGGGTGGCGCCGCTGGCCTTGAGGTGGCCCTCCACCATCGGCGTCCAGATGAAGCCCGGGTGCACCGAGTTCACGCGGATGCGGTCGGCGGCGTAGCACATCGCATCGGTCTTGCTCATCAGCCGCACCGCGCCCTTGGACGCGTGGTAGGCCGGCACGTCGGGCGCGCCGACCAGGCCGTAGATGGACGAGAGGTTGATGATGCTGCCGTGGCCGGCGGCCTTCATGTGCGGGATCGTGTGCTTGCTGCAAAACAGCACGCCCTTGACGTTCACCGCCTGCACCCGGTCCCACTCGGCCTCGGTGATCTCGTGGGTAAGCTTGGTCGAGCCCGAGATGCCGGCGTTGTTGACCAGCACGTGCAGGCCGCCGAATTCGGCCGCGGCTTCGTCCACCGCTTTCTTCACCGCCGCTTCGTCGGCGACATCAACGTGCCAGTAGCGGGCGCGCGCACCCTTGGCGCGCAGCGCCGCGGCCACGGCCTCGCCCTCGGTGTCGTGCAGGTCGAAGATGGCCACGGCGCCGCCTTCCTCCGCCAGGCGTTCGGCGCAGGCGCGGCCGATGCCGAGTGCAGCGCCGGTGACGATGCAGGACTTTCCCTTGACGCGATCCATGGCCAGGCTCCTTCGTTTGAGTGGCCGCCAGTTTGCATCGAATCCGGGGCCGGGTTTTGACCGGGGTCAGTTGCCGGCCTCAGGCCGGGCGGATCGGCAGGCCCAGGTCGTTGCGGCTGCGCCCCAGCCCCAGCCCGTAGCGCAGGCTTTCGCCGATGCG
Organism: Arenimonas caeni; assembly: GCF_003024235.1. Lineage (GTDB taxonomy): Bacteria > Pseudomonadota > Gammaproteobacteria > Xanthomonadales > Xanthomonadaceae > Arenimonas > Arenimonas caeni. The sequence continues at coordinate 50,282 of NZ_KZ679086.1, forward strand.
TTCGGCATAGCCCTGCAGGCGTTCGGCGTCGGCCGGGGCAAGGCGCTCGGCGGTGGTCTCCCGCCACAGGGCCAGCCAGCGCGGGAAGTGGTCGGCGGTGATGTCCTGGCGGGCCTGGTGCGCGGCCATCGGGTTGCCGCGGTAGCTGCGCGTGCCCAGCGCCACCGAGCTCCAGAACGTCGTCAGCAGCCGCTTGTGCTCGTCCCAGTCGTGCACGGCGTCGTTGAACACCGGGCCCAGGGCGGGGTCGCGCCGGACCTTGTCGTAGAAGGCGTCGACGAGGCCGGCCAGGGCGGCTTCGTCGAGCGTGGTCGTCTCGTCCATGCGCCCATTCTAGGCGCTGGCCACGCCCGGGGCCGGGGGCCGGCCTGATCCAGGTCAGGGAAGCGGGCCGCCGGTGGCCGGAACATGGCCCCAGTTCGCGAGGGAGCCCCGCCATGGCCATCGAATGGAACGACCACGAATCGCACGGCCTGCCCGGCGTGTCCGAGGCGCTGGACGCCGCCGGCGTGGAAACCGGGGCCGTCGACGCCCTGCAGGTCACCCTGCTGCCGGAGCCGCCGCCCGTGGAGGTCGATGCCCGCCTGGTGGCCGAGGGCCTGGGCCTGGATCCGGCCCAGGTGCCGGCGATGGTGGCCGACCGCCGCATTGCCACGCTTTGCGAGCGGGGCGTGGGCGAGGACGCGGGGCTGTTCCGCTTCACCTTCTACTACCGCGGCCAGCGCTTCCGGCTGGTGACCGACGCCGACGGCGAGCCGGTCGAGGGCTGAGATCCCTCAGCGCGCGGGCCGGGCCAGCAGCCGGGCGGCCTTGGCGGCCTGCTGCGTGGTGCGCCGCAGGTCGCTGAAGCTGCGCAGCAGCGCGTCCATCGACTCGATCGGCAGGCGGCCGTCGGCGCCGGCGGCCAGCAGCGCCTCCTTGAGTTCCGCGTACGTCGCCTCGAAGCGCTCGGACTGCTGCGGGGACAGGGGCGCGAACGGTGCCTGGGCCGGGTCGAGCTGGACCAGCAGGTCGTCGGCCTCGCGGGCCAGGCCCAGGATGTGCAGCCGCAGCGGGCCGTCGGCCAGCGCCGCGAAGGCGGCGTGGCCGGCGCCGATGCCGGCGCCCCGCTCGTGGCAGTCGTCGAAGTAGTGCTGCACGCGCAGCAGCTTGGCCAGTGCGTCGGCGGTGGTTTCCGACATCGAGGCGCGGGCGACGTTGGCGCTGAAGGCGCGGATGGCGCCCGACAGGGCGTCGTAGCCCTCGTCCCGCGGCAGCGGCGGCTGGCCCTGCAGCCGGGCCAGGCCGGACCGGGCCTGGACGATGGCCTTGCGCCCGAGCCGGTAGATCTCCCGGCGCAGCGCATCGACCGCCAGCGAGGGCACCGAGGCCACGTTCTGGTCGAGGTAGCGCGGCTGGCCGGCCGATTCGTCGTGGCCGCGGAAGCGGCGGCGGAGCATCGCCGCCAACCGGTCGGCCAGCGGCCACATCAGCAGCACGCCGAGCACGTTGAAGACGGTGTGGAAGAGGGCCAGGGCGGTGGCCGGCGAGTTGTCCAGGTCGAGCCAGTCGCCGAGCAGACCGATGCCCCGGATCATCCAGGGCAGGATGGACATGGCCACCACGCCGGTGACGACGTTGAACAGCACGTGTGCGCTGGCCGCCCGCTTGGCGTTGGCGGTGGCGCCGATCGCCGCGAGCATGGCGGTGGCGGTGGTGCCGATGTTGGCGCCGATGACCATCGCGGCGGCGTCGGTCACCGACAGCGAGCCCGTGTGGGCCAGCGTCAGGGTGACCGCCAGCGAGGCGCTCGAGGACTGCATCACCAGGGTGAGCAGGGCGCCGGCGAGCACGTAGGCCGGCACGGCGAAATAGGCGCCGCCCAGCCCCGAAAGGTCCAGGGCCGCGCCGTCGATGCTGAAGGCCTCCTGCAGGAAGCCGATGCCCAGGAACAGCACGCCGAAGCCGGTGAGCGCCGTGCCCAGGGCCGCCCGCCGGGTGTCGGCGCCGGTCAGGCGCAGCGCCATGCCCAGGCCGATCATCGGCATGGCGGCGGCATCGACGTCGAGCTTGAAGCCCACCAGCGCCACCAGCCAGCCGGTCACGGTGGTGCCGACGTTGGAACCAAACAGCACCCACAGCGACTGCGAGAACGTGAGAAGGCCGGCGTTGACGAAGCCGATCGCCGCCACCGTCACCGCGCTCGAGGACTGCACCACCGCGGTGAACGTGATACCCGAGAGCAGGCCGCGCAGCCGGGTCTGGGTCGAGGTGGTGAGCACCCGGCCCAGGGCCGGGCCCGCAGCCTGCTTGAGGCCATCGGTCATCAGCACCATGCCCAGCAGGAACAGGCCGATGCCGCCCAGCGTCGCGCCGATGCCCAGGCCTTCGATCATCGCTCCCCTCCCTAGTCGTTCCGTGGCCGATGATAGCGCCCGCCGTGCCGGCCCAGCGCCGGCTCGGGTATCCTGCGCGCCCTTGAACGGGTGAGCGGACATGCCGGGCCAGGCCCACGACTCCAACGCGCACAGGTTGTCGGTCGCGCCGATGATGGACTGGACCGACCGGCATTGCCGCGTCTTCCACCGGCTGCTGGCGCCGCACGCGCGCCTGTACACCGAGATGGTGCACGCCCAGGCGGTGATCCACGGCGACCGCGATCGCCTGCTGGGCTTCGACCCGGTCGAGCACCCGGTGGCGCTGCAGCTCGGCGGCTCCGATCCCGGCCACCTGGCCGAGGCCACCCGCATCGGCGCCGACTGGGGCTACGACGAGGTCAACCTCAACGTCGGCTGCCCGTCCGACCGCGTGCAGGCCGGGCGCTTCGGCGCCTGCCTGATGAAGGAGCCGGCGCTGGTGGCCGACTGCGTGGCCGCGATGATCGCCGCGGCGCCCGCGCACGTGCCGGTGACCGTGAAATGCCGCCTGGGCGTGGACGAGATGGAGGACTACGACGTCTTCCGCGCCTTCGTCGACACCGTCGCGGCGGCCGGCTGCGGCGTGTTCGTCGTGCACGCGCGCAAGGCCTGGCTGCAGGGCCTGAGCCCGAAGGAAAACCGCGAGATCCCGCCGCTGCGCTACGACTGGGTGCACCGGCTCAAGCGCGAGCGGCCCGGATTGCGGGTGTCGCTCAACGGCGGCCTGGCCACGGTGGAGGACGTCCTGGCGCAGTCGCCGGGCCTGGACGGGGTGATGATCGGCCGCGCCGCCTACCACGAACCCTACCGCCTGCACCTGATGGACCGTGCGCTGTTCGAGCCCGCGCGTCCGCCGGAGGAGCGCGCCGCGCTGCTGCGCAGGCTGCGCCCCTACGTCGAGGACTGCCTTTCGCGCGGCATCGCGCTCAAGCACATCAGCCGGCACCTGCTGGGCCTGTTCCACGGCCAGCCGGGCGGGCGCCTGTTCCGGCAGGTGCTGAGCGAAGGCGCGCCGCGCGCCGGCGCCGGCTGGGAGCTGGTCGAGCAGGCGCTGGCCGAAACGCTACGATGAGCGTCCCGCGAACCGCACGGAGGACCCCGCCATGAGCTTCAGACTCACGTCCGCCAGCTTCCAGGACGGCGACACGCTGCCCGACCTGCACGTCAAGGCGATGGGCGACACCTCGCCGCACCTGCGCTGGTCCGGCGCGCCGGCCGGCACCCGCAGCTTCGCCATCACCTGTTACGACCCGGACGCGCCCACCGGTTCGGGTTTCTGGCACTGGACCGTGGCCAACCTCCCGGCCGACGTCACCGAACTGCCCGCCGGCGCCGGCAGCCGCGACGGCCGCGACCTGCCGCCGGGCGCGGTGCAGGGCCGCACCGACTACGGTTACGCCGGTTTCGGCGGCGCCGCACCGCCGCCGGGCCACGGCCCGCACCGCTACATCTTCACCGTGTTCGCGGTCGACACCGAGCGGCTCGACGTCGGCCCGGACGACTCGGGCGCGGTGTTCGGCTTCAACCTGCATTTCCACACCCTGGCCCGGGCCTCGATCACCGCGACCTACGAGAACCGGGGCCAGGGGTGATCACCCGCGACCCGGCCGCCTTCCTGGCGTTCGCGCGCACGCTGGCGCCGGACTTCGGCCCGGCCTGCGCGCGCGCGGCCTTCCTGGTGGCGCCCGAGGGCTTCGCGCTGGCGGCCGAGTCGGCCTCCGACAACGCCTACATGGACCTGTCGGTGGCCGTGGACCCGGCGCGCGCCCTGGCCCAGCACCGGGCGCTGCAGGCGGCGCTGGCGCAGGACCTGCCGGTGCTGTGTTTCCCGGGCGACCCGGCCGCGCCCGACGGCCTGTTCCCCAACAACGTCTTCGCCACCGCGCCCGGCCGCCTGCTGGTCGGGCGCATGCGCCACCCGGTGCGCCAGCGCGAGGCCGAGCGGCCCGACATCCGCGGGTTCTTCACCGGCCTGCTGGGCTATCGCGAAATCGACCTGCGGCAGTCGCCGGGCCTCTGCGAGCTCACTGGCTCGGTGGTCATCGACCGGGCCCGCGGCATCGCCTTCGCCGGCCTCGGCGAGCGCTGCGACGAAGCCGGCGCCGCGGCGCTGCACGCGGCCCTGGGCCTGCGCGCCACCCTGCTGTTCGAGCTGGCCCCGGGCGAGTACCACGCCAACGTGGTGATGAGCGTGCTGGCGGGCCGCGCTCTGGTCATCGCGCCCTCGGGCTTCGCCGACCCGGCCGTGCCGGCGGCCATCGCCGCGCTCTACGCCCCGGCGGTGGTCGAACTGACGCCGGCGCAGAAGCAGGCTTTCGCCGGCAACTGCATCGCCCTGTGCGCCGGACGCGTGCGCATCAGCCAGGCCGGCGCCGAGGCCCTGGTCCAGGCCCAGCGCGACACCCTGGCGGGCGCCGGCTTCGTGCCGGCCCCGGTGCCCCTGGATGAAATCGAGAAGGCCGGCGGTTCCTTGCGCTGCTGCGTGGCCGAAATCTACTGAGTCGTGAACCCTCGTTTTCTCGCAACTTATTGATGCAATTAGGGTTCATATCGGATTCACTGCCCCTCGACCAGACTTCACCCTGTCAGCCGGCTAGCCGGCCCAACCACTCGGAGCTAGTATCCCGCCGATGCTGAACGCGCTGCGCCACTTGCTGCTTGTCGTTGCCGTCGCGGCCGCGCTGCCTGCGCACGCCGAAGAGGCGCGCCAGCTTCGTGCCGAGACCAGCGAGCGCATCCGCGAGGTCGAGCGGGACGGTGGCCGGGTGCTGCGCGCCGAGCGCGTGCAGCGCGGCGGCCAGGAGACCTACCGCCTGAAGGTGCTCACCCCGGAAGGGCGCGTGCGCGTGCTGCACGACAACCACAGCCGCAGCCAGCGTGAAACCAACCGCCCCGATCGCCGCAGCCTGCAGCTGCGTGATCGCGCGCGCCGGCCCGACCAGCGCGAGGCTGGACGCCCCGAGCCCGATCCCGGCACCCGCCGCCGGGACGACTGACCTGATCCACCGGCCCGGGAAGGGCCGTTCCCGCCGAAAGGAGACGCCATGCGAGTACTGCTGGTCGAGGACGAAGCCCCGCTGCGCGAGACCCTTGCCGCGCGCCTGAAGCGCGAGGGTTTTGCCGTGGATATCGCCGCCGATGGAGAGGAAGGCCTGTACCACGGCAAGGAAGTTCCGTTCGACATCGCCGTCATCGACCTGGGCCTGCCGAAGATGTCGGGCATGGACCTGGTCAAGGCGCTGCGCGAGGCCGGCCAGAAGTTCCCGATCCTGATCCTGACCGCGCGCTCGAGCTGGCAGGACAAGGTCGAGGGCCTCAAGTCCGGCGCCGACGACTACCTGGTCAAGCCCTTCCACGTCGAGGAACTGCTGGCGCGCATGAACGCGCTGCTGCGCCGCGCCGCCGGCTGGTCCAAGCCCACGCTCGACTGCGGCCCGGTGCGCCTGGACCTCTCGGCCCAGACGGTCAGCGTCAATGGCGCCAACGTCGACCTGACCAGCTACGAGTACAAGGTGCTCGAGTACCTGATGCTGCATGCCGGCGAGCTGGTCTCGAAGGCCGACCTCACCGAGCACATCTACCAGCAGGACTTCGACCGTGATTCGAACGTGCTCGAGGTCTTCATCGGCCGCCTGCGCAAGAAGCTCGACCCGGAAGGCGAGATCAAGCCGATCGAAACCGTCCGCGGCCGCGGCTACCGTTTCGCCATCCCCCGCGACGAGTAAACCCGCGTGCGCGGCTGGCGCACGCTGTCGCTGCAGGCCCGGCAGATGCTGGCGGCCAGCCTCGCGCTGGTCGCCTTCCTGGGCCTGACCGGTTACGCGCTCGACCGCGCCTTCGTCGAAACCGCGCAAAACGCCCTGCGCGAACGCCTGGCCAACCTCGCCAACGCCTACATCCAGGAAAGCGAGATCGACCGCACCGGCGGCTTCATTTCGCCCGAGATTCCGCCCGACACCCGCCTGCTGCAGCCGGGCAGTGGCCTGTACGCCAACGTGCGCGGCGAGGGCCTGAGCTGGGACTCGGCCTCCACCCTGGGTCGCTCGCTGCCGCCGACCGAACTGCTGGGCCCCATGCAGCGACGCTTCGAAGGGCCGCTGCGGATCGTCGATGCCTACGGCATGGAGAACCGCGTCTACGCCTACTCGATCGGCGTGGTCTGGGAGTCGGCCGTGGGCGACGTGCCGATGACGCTGAGCGTGTTCGAGGACGCGATGCAGATCCAGGACCAGGTCAACGTCTACCGGCGTGCGCTCTGGGGCTACCTGCTGATGGCGGCGCTGCTGCTGATGATGGTGCAGATCCTGGTGCTGCGCTGGAGCCTGCTGCCGCTGCGCAACGTCGAGCGCGAACTCTCGCGCGTTCGCCAGGGCCTGAGCCAGCGGCTGTCCGGGCGGCACCCGCGCGAGCTCGAGTCGATCACCGAGTCGATCAACAGCCTGATCGAGAGCGAGCGCAGCCACCTCGAGCGCAGCCGAAACACGCTTTCCGACCTGGCCCACAGCCTCAAGACGCCGCTGGCCGTGCTGCGTTCGCGCCTGGACGCCGGCGCCAGCCACGAGGAGCTGCGCGAGGAGGTGGCGGCGCAGGTGCAGCGGATGAACGAGATCGTCTCCTACCAGCTCTCGCGCGCGGCGCGCAGCGGCCACGCGCTGTATTCGGCGCCGCTGGAGATCGAGGCGCGCGCCGAGGAGATCGTCGCCGGCCTCGAGAAGGTGTACGCCCGCAAGGGCGTGATCTGCGAGTTCGAGATCGATCCGGCGGCGCGTTTCCACGGCGAGCTGGGCGACCTGCAGGAGTTGCTGGGCAACCTGCTGGAGAACGCCTTCAAGTGGGCGCGGGGCCGCGTGCTGCTCACCGTTTCGGTCGAGCCGGCGCCGGGCAACCGCCGGCCCGGCGTGAACTTCGTGGTCGATGACGATGGCCCGGGCATCCCGGCCGACCAGGTCGAACGCGTGCTGCAGCGCGGCGTGCGCGGCGACGAGCGTGTGCAGGGCCACGGCATCGGGCTCTCGATCGTGCAGGACATCGTGGCCGCCTACCGTGGCGACCTGCAGGTCGATCGTGCGCCCGAGCTCGGCGGCGCGCGCTTCGCCGCGCGCTTCCCGCCGGCCTACTGAACCGGGATCGGCGAGTCGCCGTACAGGCGCCGCAGGTGCGCCGCCACCGCGGGCATCTCGCTGGCCAGCAGGGCCGGGTCGGAGAAGTGGTATTCGCTGGCGACGGCGAAGAATTCCTCGGGCGCCTCGGCCGCGTAGGGGTCGATCGCCGTTTCCTCGCCGGCGTCCACGCGCGCCACGAAGGCCTCGTAGGCCGCCTGGAAGTCGCGCGCCCACTCGCGTTGCCAGGCCGCCGGCAGCGGCGGCGTGCCGTCCATGGCGCCGTCCAGGGCGTCGAGCTTGTGCGCCATCTCGTGCACGACCAGCTGGTAGCCGGCGTCGGGTTCGGCCAGGTCGGCCTGCACGTCGTCCCAGCTCAGCACCAGCGGCCCCTGGTCCCAGGCTTCGCCGGCCAGTTCGTCTTCCCACTCGCGGACCACGCCGGTGTCCTCGTCGTGGTGCTGGCGGTGCACGCGGAAGGCACCCGGGTAGACCAGCACCTGGTGCCAGCCGCGAAGGCCCTCGGCGCCGAACTCGAGCAGCGGCAGGCAGGCCAGGCCGGCCAGTTGCAGGCGCTGGCGCTCGTCCAGCTCCAGGCCCTGCAGCGGCGTGATCGCCTTGTCGGCGAGGAAGCGCGCCACCAGGGCGTGCAGGCGCTCGTGCCTGGGCGCCGGCAGGCGGGCGAGGAAGGGCAGGGCCTCGTCGAGCGTGGTGCGCGTGGCTTCGGGCAGCGTGGGCGGCGCGACGGCCGCGCGCAGGCGTCTGAGCAGGGACTTCATGCCCGCAGGGTGCGGGCTGCCGCAGGCGGGGGCAAGGCCCCGGTCAGCGGATCATGCCGGGCAGCAGCGAGTTCCAGCGCGGGGTGCTGCGGCCCGGGACGGCGCCACGCGGGCGCACCGGCGCCGTGGCCCCCGGGGTGGCCGCCGGCTCGTCGCTGGGGCGGCTGCCGGGCTTTTCGGTGGCTTCGGCCGCGGCCTTGGTGCACGAACCCGCGGCGGCGTCGGCCGGCACCGCTTCACTGGCGATGGCGCCGCCGGCCAGCAGGGCCAGGCAGGAAGCGAGCAGGAATCGATGCATGGGGCTACCTCGTGGGGACGTTTCCCCCTCGGATGCGCCGCGAGGCCCAAGGGTTGCCGCCGATTCTACGCGGCCCCGGCGCCTCCGCCAGTGCCGGTTTTGCGGCGGTGCAGCATGGCCTTCGCGCGCGCTTCGTGCAGACTCCGGCGGCACATGAAAGCCGTCACCCTGTCCTTTCCTCGCCCTCTTATCCGTGGACCCGCGCTTCGGCGCGCGCTGATCGCCGGTGCCCGGCGCGTCATCGCCCAGCGTGAGAGCCTCAACAAGATCAACGTTTTCCCGGTGCCCGACGGCGACACCGGCAGCAACCTCGCCTTCACCCTCGGTGGCGTGCTGGCCGGTGCGCTCAGCCGCCGCAGCCAGGATGCCGGCGATCTGCTGCGTCGGGTCGGCGAGGATGCGGTGGACGGTGCCCGGGGCAACTCCGGCGCGATCCTGGCGCAGTTCTTCACCGGCGTCGCCGAGGCTGCGGGGAGCGCCCGCGCGCTCGAACCCCGGGCCCTGGCCGAGGCGGTGCGCGCCGGCGCGAATTCGGCCCGCCAGGCGCTGAGCGAACCGCGCGAAGGCACCATCCTGAGCGTGATCAGCGCCTTCGCCGAAGGCCTGGAGCGCCGCCACGACGGCGACATCGGCGCCTGGTTCCGCAGCGCGCTCGAGCGCAGCCGGCAGGCCCTGGCGGCCACGCCCACGCAGCTGGCGGTGCTGGCCCGGGCCGGCGTGGTGGACGCCGGTGCGCAGGGTTTCGTCGACCTGCTCGAGGGCATCCACGATTTCATTTCCTCCGGCGCGGTCGACGCGGCCGGCGTGGCCGACGACCTGACCGGCGACCTCGAGGCCGCCGAAGCGCATGGCGAGATCGCCGATGCCGACCCCGAGCACCGCTGGTGCAGCGAGTGCCTGCTGATCGGCGAGGGGCTCGACCGGGCTGGCCTGCGCGCGGCGGTCGGCGAGCTCGGTTCGTCCTGCGTGGTGATCGCCGGCAGCCATTCACGACTGCGCCTGCATGCGCACGTGGCCAACCCGGGCCAGCTGTTCGAGGTGGTGGCGCGTTTCGGCCGCGTCGAGAGCCCCAAGGCCGACGACATGCACGCCCAGGCGCGCACCGCCGCCGGCGCGGCCGCCGTCGCGGTGATCACGGACAGCGCCGCCGACCTGCCCGACGAGGTGATGCAGCGCTTCAACATCCACATGGTGCCGGTGCGGGTGAACTTCGGCGACGAGGACTACCTCGACAAGGTGGGCCTGTCGACGCATGAGTTCTACCGGAAGCTGCGCACCGAGCTGGTGCTGCCCAAGACCAGCCAGCCGGCGCCGGGCGACTTCCGCCGCCAGTTCGAATTCCTGCTCTCGCACCATCGCGAGATGGTCTACGTGGGCATCTCCCGCGCCGTCTCGGGCACGCTGCAGTCCGCCGAAACGGCCGTGCAGCGCGGCCATCCCGACCGCAGCCATGTCTTCGATTCCGGCAACGCCTCCGGCGGCGAGGGCCTGCTGGCCCTGCGCGCGGCCGAGCTGGCGGCGCAGGGGGCCGACGGCGCGTCGATCATGGCCGACCTGGCGCGGCTCAAGCCGCTGACCCGGACCTGGGCGCTGGCCCGCGACATCAGCCACGCCGTGCGCGGCGGCCGCATCCCGGCCTGGGCCAAGCCGATGGTCGAGTGGCTGGGGCTGACGCCGATGGCGGCGGTCAAGCCGCACGGTCGCCTGGGCGTGGTGGGCGGGCTGTTCGGGAAGTCGCGCCTGCCCGAGCGTTTCGCCGCCTACGTGGCCAGGCGCGCGCCGCCGGGCAGCCGATACCGGCTGGTGGTGGGCCATTGCGATGCGCCGGAGGATGGCGAGCGCCTGCTCGCGGCGCTGCGCGGGCGCCTGGACATCGCCGACGGCTGGCTGGTGGAAACCGGTTCGGCGATCGGCGCGCACGCCGGGCCGGGCGCGCTGGTGGTGTCCCTGCAGCCCGCCGACTGACGCCTGCGCGGGCGTGGCCCATAATGCCGGCATGATCGCCGCGCTCATCCTCGTCGCCGCCTACCTGCTCGGCTCGCTGTCGGGCAGCCTGCTGCTCGGCCGCCTGCGCGGCGTCGACATCCGCACGCTCGGCAGCGGCAATGCCGGCGGCACCAATGCGCTGCGCACGCAGGGCTGGAAGTTCGCGCTGGGCACCGTGCTGGTCGACCTCGGCAAGGGCGTGCTGGCGGCGTGGCTGGCGCTGCGCTTCGGCGGCGGCCTGGCCTGGCTGCCGTATGCGGCGGCCGGCGCGGCGGTGCTGGGCCACGTCTATCCGGTCTTCCACGGCTTCCGCGGCGGCAAGGGCGCCGGCACCCTGGTCGGTGCGCTGCTGCTGCTGTGGCCGCTGTCGGTGGTGGTGGTGGTGGGCACCTGGCTGCTGGCGCTGACGGCGACCGGCTACGTCGGGCTCTCGACGATCCTGGCCGGCCTGGCGCTGGTGCCGCTGGCCCTGCTCACCGACGCCCCGCCCGAACGGCTGGGCTTCGCGGTCGCCGCGGCCGCGTTCCTGGTCTTCACCCATCGCAGCAACCTGGCGAGGCTGCGCGCCGGCACCGAATCACGCTTCGAGCGCGTGCGGATCTGGGCGCGCCTGCGACGGGGCCGCGCGTGAGCGATCGCGCGCTGCTCGGGCGGCTTTGCCAGGGGCCCGCGTCGGGTGCCGAGCTGGCGGCCGGCCTGGGCGTCACCCGCAGCGCGGTGTGGAAGCGCATCGAGGCGCTGCGTGCCGCCGGTGTCGACGTGCAGGCCGTGGCCGGACGCGGCTACCAGCTGGCGCAGCCGCTGCAGCTGCTCGACGGGACGGCCTTGGTCGGGGCGCTTTCGCCCGGGGCTCGCGCCGAACTGGCGCAGCTCGACGTGCTGTTCGAAACCGACTCCACCAATGCCGAGGCGCTGCGCCACCCGGCGCCCGCCCGCGGCAGCCGCGCCTGGCTGGCCGAACGCCAGACCGCCGGCCGCGGCCGCCGCGGCCGCGACTGGGCCACGCCGCTGGCCGCGCAGGTCGCGCTGAGCCTGTCGCGCCGCTTCGATGGCGGAATCGCGGCGCTGCAGGGCCTGAGCCTGGCGGTCGGCGTGGCCGCGGCGGAGGCCCTGCACGGCCTGGGCTGCACGGAAGTGGGCCTGAAGTGGCCGAACGACCTGCTGGCCCGCGGCCGCAAGCTCGGCGGCATCCTGGTCGAGCTGCGCGGCGACGCCGCGGGGCCGCTGCAGGTGGTGGTGGGCCTGGGCGTCAACGTCAGCCTGCCGGCATCCGCAGACGCAGAAATCAGCCAGCCCTGGTGCGACCTGGCCAGCCTCATGCCGGCGCCGCCGTCGCGCCAGGCGGTCTGCGTGGCCCTGCTCGATGCGCTGCTGCCGCTGATGGCGCGCTACGAGCGCGACGGGCTGGCGCCCTGGCTCGACGGCTGGCGCCGCTTCGACCTGCTCGCGGGGCATCCCGTGCGCCTGCTTGAGGGCGCGCACGTCATCGACGGCGTCGCGCTGGGCGTGGACGCCGACGGCGCGCTGCGCCTTCGCACCGAAACCGGCGAGCGCCTGTGCCACGCCGGCGAAGCCAGCCTGCGCGCCGCATGAACTGGCTTCTCGACCTCGGCAATTCCCGGCTCAAGGCCGCCCGCTGGTCGCCTGGCGAGGGGCTGGGCGAGGTGCAGGCCTGGGCCCACGGCGCCAGCGACTTCCCGGCCTGCCTGCAGCCCTGGCTGGCGACGCTGGCGCCGGGCGACACCTGCTGGCTGGCCTCGGTGGCCTCGCCCGAAGTCACGGCTACCGTGGCGGCGCAGCTGGCAGGCGCCGGCCACCCGGCGCGGCGCGCGCGGACGCGGCCGGCGCTGGCGGGCGTGCGCATCGCCTATGCCGAGCCCTCGCGGCTGGGCGTGGACCGTTTCCTGGCCCTGCTGGCGGCGCACGCGCGCGGTCCGGGGCCCTGGCTGCTGGTGTCGGCCGGCAGCGCCCTGACGGTGGACCTGCTCGACGCCGCCGGCCAGCACCGCGGCGGCGTCATCGCGCCCAGCCCGGAACACATGCGCGCCGCGCTGGCGGCGCGCTTCCCGGCCCTGGCCTACGCCGGCGGCGAAGCCCACGCCTTCGCCACCGACACGGCCGACGCGCTCGCCGGCGGCAGCCTGGGCGCCGCGGTGGGCCTGGTCGAACGCAGCCACCGGGAGGCCACGCGCCTGCTCGGCGTCGCGCCGGCCGTGCTGCTCGGCGGCGGCGGTGCCGAGCGGCTTCGGGAGTTGCTTGAAATGGACGTGGTGCCGGCGCCCGCGCTGGTGCTCGAGGGCCTGGCGGTCTACGCGACGCAGGCCGGGAGTGACGACGAATGATGGTGCGTGGCCTGGTGGTGCTGTTGGCGTGCATGAACCTGGCGGTGGCCCTGTGGTGGGCCCTGCACGAGGTGCCGCGGGTCGCGCCGCCGCCGCCGCTCGACCAGGGCGTGGGCGCCCTGGTGCTGCTCGGCGAGGCCGAGCCGGCCACGCCGGATGGCGTCGTCGAACTCGCCGGCCTCCCCGCGCCGATGCCCGAGCAGCCGGTCTGCCTCAGCCTCGGGCCGTTCACGACGCCGGCGCAGCTGCGCGCCGCGGTCAATGCGCTCACGCCGCGGGTGGCGCGCATCCAGTTCCGCGAACTGCCGGCCACCGAACTGCGCGGCTACCGCGTCTTCCTGCCCGCGGCCGGCAGCCGGGAGCAGGCCCTGGCCACGGCGCGCCAGCTGGCCGCGCGCGGCGTGCGCGATTACTACGTCGTCACCGCCGGCGAGCAGGAGAACACCGTGTCGCTCGGCCTGTTCCGGGAGCTCGGCAATGCCGAGAAGCGCCGCGACGACCTGCAGGCGCAGGGCTTCCAGGCCCAGCTCGAGCCGCGCACCGAACAGGCTTCCCAGTGGTGGATCGACCTGGTGGCCGGGCCCGGGTTGGACTGGGCCGCCGCGATCGGCGGCGCCGGGGGCATCGAGGCGCGCGAAGCCGCCTGCGAGTGAATCGCCGGACCAGGGGATAGAATCGCGTCTGCGCCGGCTTAGCTCAGCAGGCAGAGCAACCGCCTTGTAAGCGGTAGGTCCCCGGTTCGATTCCGGGAGCCGGCACCACGCCGGGGCTTGGCTTGTCCGCCCCGATGGGCTCTTATAGCCGCAGGTGCCGCCACAGGGCGGCGCGGGGAGCCCCGATCGCGGATGGCGAAGGAAAGCGCAGCGCCACGGGACCTGGCGGGCGCCGGCCACCGTGCCGGCCAGCTGGTCGTGCCCGCGGCCATCGTCCTGCTGGCGATGGCTTTGCTGGAGCTGTTCCTGCCGCGCTGGCTGCCCGGCGGCTGGCCCGCCTGGCAGATGGTGCTGATGCCGGTCCTGGTGGCCAGCGGCATGCTGCTTCGCGCCGACCGCCGCCCCTCGATGCTGCTGGCCTGGGCCCTGGCGCTGGCCAGCACGGCGGTGGTGCTGATCGCCTGGCCGACCTCCGATCCGGAGCTGGTGCGCACGCCCGCCCCCTGGCTGGCGGCGATGGCGGGCTCGATCGGCGTGGGTGCCCACGTCGGTGGACGGGCCCCGGCGGTGGCCGTGGTGGCGCGCGCGCTGGGTGGCCTGCTGCTGGCGATGGCGGCGCTGTCGGCCGCCAGCCTGCATGATCCGGAGCCGGCGCCCGGCATGGCCCTGGGCCTGGCCGGCACGATCACCACCCTCGGGCTCGGCGCCTGGCTGCTGGGACGCGACCTGGTCGACCACAGCCAGCGGGTGATGCGCGTGGCCGCGGGCATGCTCGGCGGGCTGTCCCTGCTGGTGATGCTGGGCTGGTGGATGCACTTGTCCTACATCGTGCAGGGCGGCACCGACTACGTGCCCATGCAGTTCAACACCGCCACCTGCGCGCTGCTGGTGGCGGTCTCGCTTCGCCTCCTGGCCGACGGGCGCCGCAACCTGGCGCTGCTGCCGCTGCTGCCGGTCGTGGCCCTGTGCGTGGTCAGCCTGCTCGAGGAATACGCCGGCTGGAGCATCGGCGCCGGAGAATGGCTGGTGCGGCACCAGATCGTCGCCGAGGGCATCGTTCCCGGCCGCATGGCGCCCAACACCGCGGTCTCGTTCCTGCTTGCCAGCCTCGGCATCGCGCTGGCGCCGTCCGGCGGCGAGGCCGGTGCCGCGCGATGGTCGGCGACCTGGGCCTGTGGCTTCGTGGCGACCGTGATCGCGGTGATCGTGCTGGCCGGCTACCTGTTCGGCATCCCGGCGCTGCGTGGCTGGGGTTCGCAGACGCCGATGGCGCTGATGACCAGCGTGTCGCTGCTGGTGGTCGGCCTGGGCCTGGGCTTCGGCGGCGCGGCCTACCGGCGCGACCTCCGCAAGCCGGTGGCCTGGATGCCGCTGGCGGTGGCGGCGGCGGCGATCGCCGTCTCGGTGATGGCCTGGTATGCCATCGACCGGGACCAGGCGGCCAGCCGCGCCGCCACGCTGGCCAGGCAGGCCGAACTGACCGAGCAGGCGATCGCGGCCGGCATCCTCGATCGCCGCAGTGCCCTGCGACGCATGGCCGAGCGACTGTCCGCCATGCACGACGAGCGCCAGGCGGCGGCTTCGTTCGACCTCGATGCCGGCATCTACCTGCGCGATTTCCCCAGCCTGGTGACGCTGATGTGGACCGACCGGTCCACCCGCGTGCAGCGGCAGTTGCGGCGGGATGGGGAGGGCGTGATCGTGCTGGGGCGGCGCCTGGACTTCGACCCGGAGCGCATGGCGCTGTTCGACCGCGCCCGCGAGGGCGGCGCGCCGGTGGAGTCGCTGCCGATGACCCTGCTCGACAGCGACGTCGGGGAGCTGCTGGTCGCGCCGATCGTGCGCGACGGCGCCACGACCGGTTTCGTGGTGGCGGTGGTGCGGTACCAGGCCCTGTTCCCGGCACTGCTCGCGGCCACCGGCGACGAGCATCCGCTGGAGATCCGCCACGAAGGGCGGGTGCTCTACAGCCGCGGTTCGCCGGGTCTGCAGGCCGATGCCCATGTGCGCGGCGTCGCGGTCTCCGGCGGACGCCTCAAACTGTGGATGTGGGCGGAGCCACAGGCGCCGGCGCCGCTCGGCAAGCTGCTGCTCTTCTCAGGGCTGGCCACCGGCGGCCTGCTGGCCCTGGCGCTGAGGCTCGCGGGGCTGGCGCGCCTGCGGGCCGACGAGGCGGAAAGCCGCGGCCGCGAGCTCGCCGCGCGGATCGACGAAGTCGAACAGGTCCGCGAGTCCGAGGCCCGGGCCCAGAGCGAACTGTCCTCCGTGTTCGAGAGCATCAGCGATGCCTTCTACACGCTCGACCGCGAATGGCGTTTCGTGTTCGTCAATCCGCGTGCGGAGGCGTTGCTGCAAAAACGCCGTGACGAACTGGTCGGGCGGGTGGTCTGGGAGTTGTTCCCGGCCACGCTTGGCACCGTGGTCGAGCGCGTGTTCCGGGCCGCCGCGAAGGACGGGCGCCCGGGCGAGTTCGAGGTGTACTTCGAGCCGCTCGCGAGCTGGTTCTCGGCCCGCGTCTACCCGCATCCGCATGGCCTGGCGGTGTATTTCCAGGACATCAGCGACCGCAAGCGCGCCGAGGCCGATGCGCGGCGGGCGCTTGCGGCGTCCGAGCGTGCCAAGCGCCTTGCCCGGCTCGGAAACTGGGAGTACGACCTGGCCAGCGGCCGGATGGAGTGGTCCGAGCAGGTGTTCCGGATCTTCGGCATCAGCGAGGGCCTGCCCACGCCGAGCCTGGCCGAACTGGTCCAGCGCGTGCACTTCGAGGACCGCGGGCGCGTGCAGGCGGCGCAGGGGCGCCTGCATCGTGGCGAGGAGGAACTGGATATCGAGTACCGCATCCTCAGGCCCGATGGCGAGACCCGGTACGTGCGCGAGATCGGCACCCTGCTGCGCGATGCCTCCGGCCAGCCGGTATCGGCGACCGGTGCGATCCAGGACATCACCGAGCGCCACCATTCAGAGGATGCGCTGCGCGAACTCTCGCGCCGCCTCGAGCAGTCCCTGGTGATGAACCGCCTGGTGCTCGAGAACTCCCTGGACGTGATCTGCGTGATCGATGCCAATGGCCGCTTCCAGCAGGTCAGCAACGCCTGCCAGCCGCTCTGGGGCTATGCGCCGGGCGAACTGGTGGGGCGCGCCTATTTCGACCTGGCGCATCCGGAGGATCGCGCCCACACCCTGCGCGAGGGCGCGGCCGTGCTCGCCGGTCGCCCGACGGTGGACTTCCGCAACCGCGTCGTCGCCAAGGACGGGCGGGTCGTGGCCATGCAGTGGTCGGCCGTGTGGTCGGCGCGCGACCGCAGGATGTTCGCCATCGCCCGCGACGTGACCGAGGCCGAGGGCCAGGCCATGGCGCTGCGGGAGGCGCGCGATGCGCTCGAGCGCGCCCAGCAGATCGCCGGCATGGGGGCCTGGGAGTACGACCTGACGACGGACAAGCTGTACTGGTCCGACGAGGTGTTCCGGATATTCAAGGTCCGCCCCGGCGATTTTGCCGGCAATTTCGAGGCCTTCGCCGCGCGCGTGCACCCGGACGACCTGCGGCACCTGCAGGAGATGCAGTCGCGCACCATCAGCGGCGGGCCCGACCTGGACGAGGAACACCGCATCCTGCTTCCCGACGGCAGCATCGGCCACGTGCACGAGCGCGCCCGCCTGCTGCGCGATGACCAGGGCAGGCCATGGAAGCTGGCCGGCAGCGTGCAGGACATCACCGAGCGCAAGCTCGCCAAGGCGGCGCTGGAGCAGGAGCGCGGCTTCCTCGGGGCCGTGCTCGAGAGCCTGTCGGAGGGCATCGTCGCCTGCGATGCCGCTGGCCAACTGACGCTCTTCAATTCCACCACGCGCGAACTGCACGGGCTGCCCGAGGAGCCCATTCCGGCGGAGGAGTGGGCGGCGCACTACAACCTCTACCAACCCGATGGCACCACCCCGTTGACGATGGAGCAGGTTCCCCTGTTCCGGGCGCTGCGCGGCGAGACGGTGCGCGAAGTGGAGATGGTCATCGCACCCGGGGACCTGCCGCGTCGGTGCGTGCTGTGCAGCGGGCGGCAGATCCGCGGCGCGGACGGGGAATTGCTTGGCGCCGTGGTCGCGATGCACGACATCACCGCGCGCAAGCGCGCCCAGGCGCTGGAGGACGGACAGCGGCAGGTCCTCGGCGCCATCGCGCTGCGCCGGCCGCTGCCGGAGGTGCTGGTGCAGATCGTCCGCCTGGCCGAGCGGCTGATGCCGGAGGCGCTGGGCTCGGTGCTGCTGCTCGACGAGGAAGGCGAACACATCCGCATGGGCGCGGCGCCCGGCCTGCCGCCCGAATACAACGCCGCCATACACGGCCTGCGGATCGGTCCGAAGGCGGGTTCCTGCGGCACGGCCGCCTGGCGCGGCGAGCGGGTGGTCGTCACCGACATCGACCATGACCCGCTGTGGGAGGACTACCTGCCGATGGTGCAGCCACACGGGCTCAAGGCCTGCTGGTCGACGCCGGTGAAGGCTGCGGATGGCCGCGTGCTGGCGACCTTCGCCAACTACTACCGCCAGGTGCGCGCGCCGCTCCCGGCGGAGCTCGAGTTGATCGACGGCCTGGCGTCGCTGTGCGCGGTGGCCATCGAGCACGCCGCGGCCTTCGACGCCATCGCCAAGGGCCAGCAGCGCTTCCGCTCGCTGTTCGACGAGCACCCCGACCTGGTCTATTCGATGGACCTCGAGGGCCGCTACACCGAGGTCAACGGGCAGTTCCTGCGCCTGGCCGGCGCCGGTGCGGAGCAGATCATCGGCCATATGTTCGACGAACGCACCGCGCCCGCCCAGCGCGAGATGGTGCGCGCGCACTTCACGGCCGCCACCCACGGCGAGGCGCGCAGCTACGAGATGACCGGCATCGGCCTGGACGGCGCGCGCGTGGACCTGCGGGTGACCAACCTGCCGATCGTGGTGGACGGGCGGGTGACCGGCGTGTTCGGCATCGCCCAGGACATCAGCCTGCTGCGCAAGCACCAGCGCGAGCTGTCGGATGCACTCGACGCCGCCGAGGCGATGGGCCAGCTGCTGGCCAGGCTCAGCGAGGCCTCGCTGTCGATCAACCGCGACCTGCGCGAGGACACGCTCTACCAACAGCTGGTGGACCGCGTGCGCGACATGATCGGCGCCCACCAGGCGCTGGTGAGCGTCGAGCCCGCCGGTGGCGCCCAGCTGATCACCGCGTTCTCGCTGTCGGACAAGTACGCCGCGTGGCGCGACTACGACGTGCCCATCGACGGTAGCGGCATCTACCGCCTGGTCGGCGAACGCCAGCAGCCCATGCGGCTGACCCAGGCCGAACTCGAGGCGCATCCGGACTGGCGTGGTTTCGGCGCCGAGGCCGGCCGCCACCCGCCGATGCGCGGCTGGCTGGCGGTGCCGCTGGTGGCCAGTGACGGCAGCACCCTGGGCGTGCTGCAGCTGAGCGACAAGCTGCGCGGCGAGTTCACCGCCGAGGACGAGCAGGTGGCCCTGCAGTTCGCCCAGATGGCGGCGGTCGCCATCGAGCGCGCCCGGTTGCTGGAGAAGCTGCAGGTGCGCGACCGTTTCTTCGAGATGTCGCTGGAGGTGTTCGTGGTGTTCAACCCGGCCACCGGCCGCTGGGTGCAGGTGAACCAGATGCTCAGCGACATCACCGGCTTCAGCCGCGAGGAGCTTTGCTCCAGGCCGGTCTTCGAGTTCATGCATCCCGACGACGAAGCCAGGACGCGGGATCGGGCCCGCCGCCTTGCCCTGGGCGAAGTGATCGACCCGATGTTCATGAACCGCTATCGCTGCCGCGAGGGCGGTTACCGCTGGATGGAGTGGATGTCGGCCCCGGACGAGAAGGGCCTGGTCTATGCGGTGGGCCGCGACGTGACCGAGCGCCTGCAGGCCGAGGCGACCCTGCGCCAGACCCTGGCCGACCTCAACGCCCGCAACCGCGAGCTGCAGGATTTCGCCTTCATCGCCTCGCACGACCTGCAGGAGCCGCTGCGCAAGATCCGCGCCTTCTCCGACCGCCTGCAGCAGCGCCACGCCGCGGCACTGGCCGCCGAGGCCCGCGACTACCTCGACCGCACCACCCAGGCCGCCGAGCGCATGCAGGTGCTGATCGACAACCTGCTGGCCTATTCACGGGTGGCCGCGCGCAGCAAGCCCTTCACGCGCGTGAAGCTCGACCAGGTGCTGGCCGGCGTGCTCGACGACCTCGAGGCCGCGCTGGAATCGAGCGGTGGCCAGGTCGAGTCCGGGCCGCTGCCGGAGATCGACGGCGACCCCACCCAGATGCGGCAGGTGTTCCAGAACCTGCTGTCGAACGCCCTGAAGTTCCGCGCCCCGGACCGCCCGCCGCGGGTGCGCATCTCCGCAAGCCCGGAAGACCGGGTGGACGGCCGGTACTGGATTCTGCGTTTCGAGGACAACGGCATCGGATTCGAGCCCAGGTACGCCGAGAAGGTCTTTGGCCCGTTCCAGCGCCTGCACGCCCGCCAGCACTACGAGGGGACCGGCATCGGCCTGGCGATCGTGCGTCGCATCGTCGAGCGCCATCGCGGCAGCGTCTCCGCCGAGGGCCGGCCGGGGCAGGGAGCTACGTTCACGATCGAGATTCCCGAGCACCAGCCCGCCGGCGAATAACCACTGGCGGCGCCGCTGGCAGGGCCGTAAAGTCGGGCTCACGCGCAACACGAGGTGGCATCCGAGATGAACCCGACGCGCCAGCCCATCACCATCCTGATGGCCGATGACGATCCGGACGATCGCCTGATGACCCAGGAGGCCTTCGCCGAGTGCCGGCTGGGCAACCCGCTGCGCTTCGTCACCGATGGCGAGGAGTTGATGGACTACCTGCGCCGGCGCGGCGAGTTCGCCGACGAACAGCGCTTCCCGATGCCGGGGCTGATCCTGCTCGACCTGAACATGCCGCGCCGCGACGGCCGCGAGGTGCTGCGCGAGATCAAGTCCGACCCCGGCCTGCGCGGCATCCCGGTCGTCGTCCTCACCACGTCCAAGGCGGAGGAGGACGTGGTGCGCAGCTACCGCGACGGGGTGAATTCGTTTATCACCAAGCCCGTCACGTTTTCCGCCCTGATCGAGGTCGTCCAGGCCCTTGGCAAGTACTGGCTCGAGGTGGTGGACTTGCCGGAGAGCCAGGAGGGGAGCCCGAAGTGACCGAAAAGTCGCTGCGCGTCCTGGTCGTCGACGATGACGAGGAGGACTACCTGATCCTCAGGGACCTGCTCGCGGACTATCCGCAGGGTCGGTTCGAGATGAGCTGGGTCGGCACCCTGGCCGAGGGCGCCGAGGCCCTGCGCGCCGGCCTGCACGATGTCTACCTGGTGGACTACCAGCTGGGTCCCGACAACGGCATGGAACTGGTGCGCCAGGCGGTGGCCGAGCAGAGCGCGCACCGGCCGGTGATCATGCTCACCGGCCAGGGCAATCCCGACGTCGATCGCGAGGCGCTGGCGGCCGGCGCATCGGACTACCTGGTCAAGGGCAACATCGACGCCGAGAAGCTGGCCCGCGCGCTTCGCTACGCGGCCGAGCGCGCGCGCCAGATGCAGCAGATCGAGGACGGCAAGCGCCGCTATCGGCTGCTTTTCGAGCTCAATCCCTTCCCGACCTGGGTCTACGACGCGCGCACGCTGCGCATCGTCGCCGCCAACGACGCCATGGTCGACAGCTACGGCTACAGTCGCGAGGAACTGCAGTCCATGTCCGTGCTCGACATCCGCGATCCGGCGGAGGCCGGGCGGCTGGAGGCCTTCCTGGCCGACTGGGGCGATCGCTCGGGCAATGCCGGCGTCTGGCGGCACCGGCGCAAGGATGGCAGCCCGCTGTGGATGGACATCAACACGCACTCGGTCGAGATCGACGGCGAGCGCTGCCGGATGGTGATCGGCCACGACATCACCGCGCACCGGGCCGCGCAGGAAAAGCTGCTGCTGCTCGAGCGCGCGGTCGAGTCGAGCATGAACGGCATCATCATCGCCGACGCGCAGGCACCGGACATGCCGGTGATCTACGTCAACCCGGCCTTCGAGGAGCTCACCGGCTATCCGGGCGACGAGGTGCTGGGCCGCAACTGCCGCTTCCTGCAGGGCGAGGACACCAACCAGCCGGAGCTGGAGATCCTGCGCCGCTCGCTGCGCGAGGCCAGCGACTGCAACGTCATCCTGCGCAACTACCAGCGCGGCGGCGACCTGTTCTGGAACCACCTGTTCATCTCCCCGGTGCGCGACGAGTCGGGCACCGTGACCCATTTCGTCGGCATCCAGAACGACCTCACCGAGCGTCGCCAGGTGGAGGCCGAGCTGGCCTACGCGGCCAACCACGACCCGGTGACCGGCCTGCCGCGCTACCCGATCCTGGAGACCGCCCTTGCCGGCCTGCTGCACGATGAAGGCACCGTGGTCTCGCTGCTGTTCATTGACCTGGACCGCTTCCACACGGTCAACGAAACCATGGGCCACGTGATCGGAGACGAGGCCCTGCGCATCGTCGCCAACCGCATGTGCGGGGTGCTGGGCGGGCCCGGCTACCTGTCGCGCTTCGCCGGCGACGAGTTCGTCGCCCTCGTGCCCGGGCTGCCGCGGCAGGAGGTCCTGGACGTCGCCCGGCGCCTGCGCGAGGCCGTGGCCCAGCCGATCGAGGGCGACGGCTGGAGCCTGTTCCTCACCGCCAGCATCGGCATCGCGCGCTCGCCCGAACACGGGGACAGCGGCACCGACCTGCTGCGCCGGGCCGAAGCCGCCATGACCCGCGCCAAGCGCATGGGCCGCGACGAGGCCTGCGAGTTCTCGGCCGTGCAGATGCAGGAGCTGGAGGATCGCCTGGTGCTGGGTGCGCGCCTGCGCGAGGCAGCCGGCCGGGGCGAGCTGCAGCTGCACTACCAGCCCCAGCTCGACGCCCGCACCCGCCGCATCACCGGCTTCGAGGCGCTGCTGCGCTGGAACAGCCCGGAGCTGGGTTCGGTGCCGCCCGGTCGCTTCATCCCGATCGCCGAATCGCTGGGCCTGATGCCCGAGCTGGGCCTGTGGGTGCTCGACGAGGCCTGCCGCCAGCTGCGCGCCTGGCGCGACCAGGGCCGCGAGGGGTTCACCGTGGCGGTGAACTTCTCGGCCCACCAGCTGCAGCGGCCAGACGTGGTGCAGCGCGTGCAGGAAGCGCTTGGGAAACACGGCGTGCCCGGCTCGATGCTCGAGATCGAACTCACGGAAAGTTCGCTGATGGAGAACGTCGATCGCGTCCAGGTCCGGCTGGCCGAACTCAAGGCGCTGGGCGTGTCGCTGTCGCTCGATGACTTCGGTACGGGCTATTCGAGCCTCGCCTACCTCAAGCAGTTTTCGCTCGACAAGCTCAAGATCGACCGCAGTTTCGTCACCGACCTGCCCGGCGACGGCGCCGACGTCGCCATCGCCCGCACCATCGTCGCGGTGGGTCACGAGCTGCACATGGTGGTGGCCGCCGAGGGCGTGGAGACGGCCGAGCAGGCCGATTTCCTGCGCGAAATAGGCTGCGACGAGCTGCAGGGTTACCACTTCGGCCGCCCGGCGCCGGCGTCCGAGGTCGAGGCCCGCTTCCCGCGCGACTGAGTCGGCCGAGGTGGTCAGTGCGGGCCCGGCGGGATTATCCTGCGCTTCCCCGTTCCACCAGGAGCCGACGCCATGCGCCGCTTCGTTCCGATGTTCCTTCTCGCCGCCGCGCTCGCGCCTTCGCTTGCCCTGGCCGGCCGGCCGGCCGTGTCGCCGGCCGTCGTGGCCGAGATCCTCGAGCGTCCCGACGCGCCCCTGCTGCTGGATGTGCGCACGCCCGAGGAGTTCGCCAAGGGCCACCTGCCCGGCGCCGTGCTGATCCCGCACGACCAGCTTGCCAGCCGCCTGGCCGAACTCGAGGGCAAGCCCTGGGTGCTCATCTACTGCCGCAGCGGCCGCCGCGCCGATGCCGCCCAGGAAGTGCTCGAGCACGCCGGCATCGAGGTGCGCCAGATCGAAGGCAGCTGGCTGCGCTGGGAGGCCGAGGAGCGCCCGGTGGCGCTGCCGGCCGCGGAGGCCGCCCGATGAGCCTTTCGCGCACGCTCGCCCTTATCGGTGCGCCGACCGACATCGGCGCCGGCCATCGCGGCGCGGTGATGGGCCCGGAGGCCCTGCGCGTCGCCGGCCTGGGCGAAGCCCTGCGCGAGCGCGGCCTGGAGGTCATCGACACCGGCAACCTCAGCGGCCCGGCCAATCCCTGGCAGCCGCCGGTCGACGGCTACCGGCACCTGCCGCAGGTGGTGGCCTGGAACCAGCTGGTGATGGACGCCGTGCGTACCCAGCTGCAGGCCGGCCGGCTGTCGGTACTGATGGGCGGCGACCACTGCCTGGGCTTGGGCAGCATCACCGCGGTGGCGCGCCACTGCCGCGACACCGGCCGCAAGCTCCGGGTGATCTGGCTCGATGCCCATGCCGACTTCAACACCAGCGACGTGACGCCGTCCGGCAACGTGCACGGCATGCCGGTGGCCTGCCTGTGCGGGCTGGGGCCGAAGGAACTGACCCACCTGGGCGGCAGCTCGCCGGCGATCGTTCCGGCCGAGATCCGCCAGATCGGCATCCGTTCGGTCGACCAGGGCGAAAAGCGCCTGGTGAAGGAATACGGGCTGGACATCTACGACATGCGCTACATCGACGAGATCGGCATGAAGCGCGCAATGGAGGAGGCGCTCGAGGGCATCGACGCCGACACCCACGTGCACGTGAGCTTCGACGTCGATTTCCTCGACCCTTCGATCGCCCCGGGCGTGGGCACCACCGTGCCGGGTGGCCCGAACTACCGCGAGGCCCAGCTGGTGATGGAGATGATCGCCGACACCGGCCGGCTCGGTTCGCTCGACATCGTCGAGCTCAACCCGGCCTTCGACGACCACAACCGCACCGGGAAGCTGGCCGTGGACCTGGTCGAGAGCCTGTTCGGCAAGTCCACCCTGATGCGCGACTGAACCCCGGCGGGGTGGTGAAACCGGCGTGAAAACAGCTTCGGTTCATTGACAGGACGGGGGCCGCGATTAGACTCGTGCCACCCCCAAGCAGGAGCGCCCCATGACCCGAGTCCATTCGTTCAAGTTCGTGCTGCTTGCGCTGGTCGCCGCGTTCGCCCTCTCGGGCTGCAACACGATCCAGGGCTTCGGCAAGGACGTGAAGAAGGCGGGCGGCGAGCTGGAAGAGGCCGCCGAGAAAGCCAAGAACTGATCCCGCCGGCAGGCGGCGGCGAAGGGCCGGGCGGCGACGCCCGGCCCTTTGCGTTTGCTCAGCGCGGATCGGGCACGAAGCCGACCGGGAAGGCCTCCGGCTCGTGCCGGTGCCAGGGCCGGCGGCCGGGCAGCACGCCGCGCGCCACCAGCGCCTCGTGGCTGTCGTAATACAGCGACACCACGCTCTCGGGCCGCATTGAGGCACGCTCGAAGCGGGTGAGCGTGGCGGCGTCCCGGCGGCGTTCGCCGTGGCCGGTGCCCAGCTGCTGGCGTGCCGGTCCCGCGGCATGGCGCTCGCGCTCCATCGCGGGCGCGGCATCGGCCGCTCCGGCCGGCTTCGATTGCGCGATCGGTGCCGGCGGCGGCAGGGGTCGGTGCTGGCGCTCGCGGAAGGCGGCCACGCCGATCACGCCGACGTTGCCGGGCCGGCCGGTGCGGGCGGCGTAACTGTCGGGCAGGTCGGTGAAGTGGAAGCCGGCGACCTCCGACAGGCTCTTGCGCCAGCCGGCCACTTCCAGCGACTGCCAGGGTTCGAGCACGTAGCCGGCCTGGCCGGTGCCGGCGGTCTCGCCGCTGATCACGTTCACGCCATCGACCGAAACCACCGCCAGCACGCGCTGGCCGGTCAGGTTCTGCAGGCGCAGGGCATAGCGGTGGCCGGGCCGCCCCTCGATCCACTGTTTGCCGCGGTGCGGGTGCCGGACCAGGGTTTCGTGGCGGTCGAGGTCGACCACATGCACGTCCACCAGCACGTCGGCGCGGGCGCAGCCGGTCGGGGCGAGCAGGGCGGACAGGGCGATCAGCAGGGTGGCAAGGCGTTTCATGGCGGGCTCCGCGGGTTGGGTCATGCAATGCAACGTTCGCCTGCGGTTGGCGGGGTTGGGCCGCCGAGACGGTAAACTGGGCGGGTTTCCCTGGCAGGTCCCTTGCATGTCCGTTACCCGCGTCCTGACCGGCATCACCACGTCCGGTACCCCGCACCTGGGCAATTACGCCGGCGCCATCCGCCCCGCGGTGGCCGCCAGCCGTCGCCCCGGCGTGGAGAGCTTCTACTTCCTGGCCGACTACCACTCCCTGATCAAGGTGCAGGATCCGGCGCGGGTGCAGCGCTCGACCCTGGAGATCGCCGCCAGCTGGCTGGCCTGCGGCCTGGACCCGGAGCAGGTGTGGTTCTACCGCCAGTCCGACATCCCCGAGATCCCGGAGCTGACCTGGCTGCTGACCTGCGTGGCCGGCAAGGGCCTGCTCAACCGCGCCCACGCCTACAAGGCGGCGGTCGACAAGAACACCGAAGCCGGCGAAGACCCGGATGCCGGCGTCACCGCCGGCCTGTTCATGTACCCGGTGCTGATGGCGGCCGACATCCTGATGTTCCGCGCCCATTCGGTGCCGGTGGGCCGCGACCAGATCCAGCACATCGAGATGGCCCGCGACTTCGGCGCGCGCTTCAACCACCTCTACGGCGAGCACTTCGTGCTGCCGGAAGCGGCCATCGAGGAGAACGTGGCCACGCTGCCGGGTCTGGACGGCCGCAAGATGAGCAAGAGCTACGACAACACCATCCCGCTGTTCTCGCCGCGCGAGCAGCTGCGCAAGCTGGTGTTCTCGATCAAGACCGACTCGCGCCAGCCCGGCGAGCCCAAGCAGGCCGAGGGCTCGGCGCTGTTCCAGCTCTACCAGGCCTTCGCCACGCTGGAACAGACCGCGGACTTCGCCCGGGCCTTCGCCGACGGCATCGGCTGGGGCGAGGCCAAGCAGGCGCTGTTCGAGCAGCTCGACGCCGAGCTGGCGCCGCTGCGCGAGAAGTACGAAGCGCTCATCGCCCGGCCCGGCGAGATCGAGCAGGTGCTGCTGGCCGGTGCCGACAAGGCCCGCCGCATCGCCACGCCCTTCATCGGCGAGCTGCGCCGCGCGGTGGGCCTGCGCGACCTGCGCGAACAGCACGGCGGCCGCAAGGCCGGCAAGGCCAGGGCGGCGCTGCCGGTGTTCAAGCAGTACCGCGAGGCCGATGGCCGCTTCCACTTCAAGCTGGTCGATGCCGGTGGCCGCGAGCTGCTGCTGAGCCCGGGTTTCGCCTCGCCGCGCGAAGCCGGCCAGGCCGTGGCCGCGCTCAAGGCCGGTGCCGGCACCCGTGCCTTCCGTGGCGACGCGCTGTGGCTGGACGAGGCCGAAGTGGCGCGGCTGGGCGAGGGCATCGAGGCCGGCGACGTGATCGCCGCGCTCGAGGCCTTCGCGGCGGAGGAGGAAGCGTAATGGCCGACGTCGCCGACCTCGCGCTGATCCTGTTCCTGCCCTGGTTCGCGATCCTGGGCGCGCTTTACTGGTTCTACCCGCGCTCGCTCGAGCGCAGCGCCGCGCGCCGCCGCTTCGACCTGGCCGCGCTGGTGTTCGCCTTCATCGCGGCCTTCATCGCCGGCCGCTGGGGTTACTTCACCGCCGCCACCGGCATCGAAGCCGGCCCGATCTGGCGCCAGGTGCTGGCCAGCCTGCTGGCCTACAAGGCCTTCCTGGTGGTGGTCGGCGTCGCCTGGGCCTGGCGCGGCCAGCGCTTCCGCTGACGGCGGGGGTCAGGTTCACTGTCGCCGCGGGCGTCAGTGAACCTGACCCCCTTCTTGGCTAGACTGGCGGCGAACGAGCGCGGAGGTCCTGATGAAGACACAGGTTGCCCCGTCCCTGCTGCCGGCCGGCGTGCCGCCACTGCCGCCGATCCCGGACGAGGAGGCGCGGCTCGCCGCGCTGAACCGCTATCGCATCCTCGACACCCTGCCCGAAGGCGTCTACGACGACGTCGTCGACCTGGCGCGTGCGCTGTGCGGCACGCCGCAGGCGGTGCTGACCTTCATCGACGAGCAGCGGCAGTGGTTCAAGGCGGCGGTGGGCCTCGACGGCGAGGGCACCGACCGGCGCATCGCCTTCTGCGACGTCGCCATCCGCACGCCAAAGACGGTGACGGTGGTGGAGGACGCCAGCCAGCACGCCCGGTTCCGCCATTACCCGCAAGTCACCGGGCCCGACCACCTGCGCTTTTATGCCGGGGCCCCGCTGGTCACGCCCGACGGCCATGCGCTGGGCACGGTCTGCGTGGTCGACACCCAGCCGCGCTCGCTCAGCGATGCGCAGGCCCGGCAGCTGCAGTCGCTGGCGCGGCTGGTGGTGCAGCTGCTCGAGGCACGCCGGCGCGAGCTCGACAGCCAGCGGCAGCTCGCCGAGCGCGAGCTGCACCAGCGCGAGCTGATGCGCTACCAGCGCGAGCTGGAATCGAAGAACACCGAGCTGGCGGAGGAAGCGCGCCGCGACGCCCTCACCGGCCTGCTCAACCGCGGCGGCCTGAGCCAGGCCGCGCGCGCCTCCACCGCCCGCGAGGGCGACGCGTTCACGGTGGCGGTGCTCGACCTCGACCACTTCAAGCGCATCAACGACACGCTCGGCCATGCCGCCGGCGACGAGGTCATCCGCGTCGCCGCCGAGGAGATCCAGCGCGGCGTGCGAGGCAGCGACGTGGCCGCGCGCTACGGCGGCGAGGAGTTCCTGCTGCTGATGCCGGCCACCACGCTCGACAGCGGCGTGGCGGTGGTCGAGCGCATCCGCGCCGCGATCGCCGCGCGCGCCGACCTGCCGGCGCCGGTGACGCTTTCAGCCGGCCTGGCGGCCGGGCTGGCGGGCCGCGATACGCCCGATTCGCTGTTCCAGCGCGCCGACCAGGCGCTTTACCTGGCCAAGCGGCGCGGCCGCGACCGGGTCGAAGTGATCGACGACTAGCGCGGCCTCAGCCGTGCCGGGTGGCGTTGCGGGCGTCGAGGGCCTCGCGCGCCCGCACCACGCAGAAGCGCTGGCCGGTGGGCGCCTGCAGCACGATCCAGCGGCCGTTGCGCGGGCGTGCCACTTCCGTGGCGCCCAGGGCCACCAGCCGGGCCGCCTCGGCCTCGATGTCGTCGCTTTCCACGTCCAGGTGCACGCGCGAGGGATGCTCCACGCGCTGCACCTCGATGTGCAGGCCGTGCCGGCTGCCGTCGAGCCGGGCGTAGCGGCCTTCGCCGCCTTCGTCGGGGTCGAGCACCGGCAGGCCGAGCGCCGCCGACCAGAAGCCCGCGGCGGCGTCGAGCACCGCGTCCTCGCAGTCGATGATGAAACCCGCGAGGCGGCTGTGGTGCGGCATCAGCGCGCCTTCTGCAGGTCGTCGAGCAGGGCGCGCAGGAAGCGCGCCGCTTCGCCGCCGGTGGCGGCGCGGTGGTCGAAGGTGAGCGAGATCGGCATGATCCGGTGGGTCTCCAGCCCGCCCAGCACCGGCACCACCGCGTGGTGCAGGCGGCCGGCGCCGACGATCGCCACGCAGGGCGGCACCACCACCGGCGTGGCGTACTTGCCCGCGAACACGCCGAAGTTGCTCAGCATGATGGTGTAGTCGCGCAGCTCTTCCGGCGGCAGCGAGCGGTTCTTGACGCCCTCGCGGATGCGGTTGATGGCCTGGCGCACCTGGTGCGGTTCGAGCCGTTCGGCGTTGCGCAGGTTGGCCACGAACAGGCCCTCGGGCGAATCGACCGCGATGCCGACGTCGACGCGGGCGTGGCGGCGCAGCGTGCCCTCCTTGGCGTTGAGCCAGGCGTTCATCGCCGGCTCGGCGGCCGAGGCGACGGCGATGGCGCGGATGATGCGCGCCATGATGTCCTCGCCCGGGGCCCAGGCGTTGATGTCGGCGTCATCCATCAGCGACGTGGGCACGACCTCGGCATGGGCCTGGGACATCGAACGCACCATGTTGCGGCGCACGCCGCGGATGGGCTCGTCGACGTCGTAGGCGACCTCGGCCCTGGCGGCCGGCGCGGCACGCGAGGGCGCCGGCGCTGCGGCCGGGATCGGCGCCGGGGCCAGCGCCGGGGCCGCCTCGCGGCGCGCGGCGGGCGCCGGCGCGCCGAGCGGCGCGCTGCCTTCGGCCGCGGCCTTCTTCACGTCGGCCATGGTCACCACGCCATCGGCGCCGGTGGGGCGCACGCGGGCGAGGTCGACCTTGAGCTTCTTCGCCAGGGCGCGCACGGCCGGCATGGCCTTCACCCCGCCGACGGCGATGGCCTGCTCGCTGCGCACGGCGTCGGAGGACTGCATGGCGCCCACGACGGTGCCGGCGTCGCCCGACTTGGGCATCTCTTCGCTCTTTGCCGCCGGAGCGGCTTCAGGCCCGGCGACGGGCGCAGCGGCAGGCTTGTGGCCATGCGAATGGCCGGTGTCCTGCGCTTCGGCGCGCTGCGGCAGCGAGGGGTCGAGCTCGACCTCCAGCAGCCAGCTGCCGGTTTCGATCACGTCGCCGGCGCCGCCAGCCAGGCGCAGCACCTTGCCCGAGTAGGGCGAGGGCACCTCGACCACGGCCTTGGCGGTCTCCATGGACACCAGCGGCTCGTCGAGCTTCACGACGTCGCCCACCTTCACCAGCCACTCGACGATCTCGGCGTCGGGCAGGCCTTCGCCCAGGTCCGGCAGCAGGAACAGCTTCTTCTCGCTCATGGTCTGGTTTCCTCAGCCCGCCGCCAGCGTGCGCTTGGCCGCCGCGACGATCTTGTCCACGCTCGGCAGGTACTTCATCTCGAGGCGGAACAGGGGGATGTGGGTGTCGTAGCCGGTGACGCGCTCGACCGGCGCGAGCAGGTCGAACATCGACTCCTCGGCCAGGCGGGCGGCGATCTCGGCGCCGAAGCCCGCGGTGCGCGGCGCCTCGTGGATGATCACGCAGCGGCCGGTCTTGGCCACCGACTCGCGGATGGTGTCGAAGTCCAGCGGCGTGAGCGTGGCCACGTCGATGACCTCGGCCTCGATGCCCTCGGCGGCCAGGGCCTCGGCGGCCTCGAGCGTTTCCTTCACCTGGGCGCCCCAGGTGACGAGGGTGACGTCGCCGCCGTCGCGCAGCACGAAGCACACGTCCAGTGGCAGCGCTTCGCCGTCGTCTGGCACCTCTTCCTTGTACTGGCGGTAGATGCGCTTGGGCTCCATGTAGATGACCGGATCCGGGTCGCGGATCGCGGCCAGCAGCAGGCCGTAGGCGCGCTGGGGCGAGCTGGGCATGACCACGCGCAGGCCGGGCACGTTGGTGAAGATGGCCTCGTTGGCCTCGCTGTGGTGCTCCGGCGCGCGGATGCCGCCGCCCCAGGGCACGCGCAGCACCATCGGGCAGCTCAGGCGGCCGCGGGTGCGGTAACGGAAGCGCGCCGCGTGGCAGATGATGTGGTCCACCATCGGGTACATGAAGCCGTCGAACTGCGCCTCGGCCACGGGCTTCATGCCCTGCGAGGCCAGGCCGACGGTGAGGCCGGCGATGGTGGTTTCGTCCAGCGGCGTGTCGATCACGCGCTGGTCGCCGAACTGCTGCTGCAGGCCGGCGGTGGCGCGGAACACGCCGCCGTTCACGCCGACGTCCTCGCCCAGCACGACCACGGTGTCGTCCTGCTTCATTTCCCAGGCCAGGGCCTGGGTGATCGCCTCGATCAGGGTGATGGTCGCCATCTCAGCGGCCCTCCCACTTGATCGCGTCGGCGCGCTGCGCCTCGAGTTCGGCGGGCAACTCGGCGTACAGGTAATCGAACATGGCTTCCACCGGCTGGACCTTGGTCTCGAGGTAGGCGTTGACCTCCTCGTCCACGCGCTTGCCGCATTCCTCCTTCCAGGCGGCCTCCTCGGTCTCGCTCCACAGGCCCTCGCTGACCAGGAAGGTGCGCAGGCGCGACATCGGCTCGCGCTCCCAGGCGGCCTTGACCTCGGCGTCGTCGCGGTAGCGGCGGGCGTCGTCGGCCGTGGTGTGGTCGGACAGGCGGTAGGTGACCAGCTCGAGCACCGAGCCGCCGTGGCCGTTGCGGGCGCGCTTGAGCGCGTGGTCCATGGCCGCGCGCACGGCGATGATGTCGTTGCCGTCCACCTGCACGCAGTCCAGGCCGCCGGCGATGCCCTTCTGGGCCAGCGTCTGCGCGCCGGTCTGCGCCTTGCGCGGCACCGAGATCGCCCACTGGTTGTTGATGATGCACAGCACGAAGGGCAGGGAATAGGCGCCGGCCGAATTGATGGCGGCGTAGGTGTCGGTCTTGGAGCTGCCGCCGTCGCCGACGCAGGCCACGGCCACCCGCGGCTCGCCGCGCAGCTTGAAGCTCAGGGCGGCGCCGGCGGCGTGCAGGCACTGGGTGGCGATGGGCACGCACCAGGGATAGTCGTGCGGCGGGCCGGAGAAGTTGTTGCCGCGCTCGTCGCCACCCCAGTACATCAGCACCTCGCGCGGCTTCACGCCGCGCATGAACTGGGCGCCGTACTCGCGGTAGCTGGGCGCGAACACATCGTCGTACTGCATGGCGCTGCCGATGCCGATGTGCGCGGCCTCGTGGCCCAGGCAGCTGGCATAGGTGCCCAGCTTGCCGGTGCGCTGCAGCGCCACGGCCTTGGTGTCGAAGGTGCGCACCAGCAGCATCTGCCTGAGAAGCTCGACCAGGTTGCGGCGGTCTTGCGCGAATTCCGGCAGGTCTTCCCGCACCAGGCGCCCGTCGGGGCCGAGGTATTGCAGGTGTTCGATCTCGAAGGCGGCGACTCGTGACATCGGATCCTTCCTCTGTTCAATCCCCGGGATGATAGCCAGCCCGCCGCCCCAAAGCGAAACGGGCGCCCGAAGGCGCCCGTTCGCTGGCGTAGGGTGGCCCGGCCGGCTCAGGGCCGGTCGCCGTTCCTGACGAGGCGCCCAACCACCTGCACGCTGGCCGATGCCTGGTCGTTGCCGGCCTGGGTATCGTTGCTCCGGGTATCGACGAGCGCGGAGAGGCCCAGCGTTTCATCGATGGACTCGCGGTCGGCGAGCAGGGCGAAGCTCAGCACCTCGAACTGCTGCGCCGGCAGCGCCCGGTCCCGCGTACAGGCCAGCCGGCTGCCGCCGCCATCGGCCACGGGGGCGTCGCACTGCCAGCCCGCCGCGCCTACCGAGACCAGGGCCTCGGGCGCGGCATCGAACCGGATCTCCAGGCTCGGCTCGATCGCTGCCGAGGGTCCGTAGTTGCGCACCACCACGCGGAAGTTGGCGACGGTGTTGGCACGCACGAACTTCAGCGGACGCAGCACCCGGACGCCGACGTCGGTGTCCAGGAAGCCCGGCACCACCAGCTCGGCCACCAGCGGGTCGTGGTCGGAACTGCGCACCGGCACGTTCGGGTCGTTCTCCAGGTCCACGGCGAAGTCGGCGTTGACGCGGGCATGGTGCAGGCTGGGCACGGTGGCCTCGAACACGGCCTGGTTCACCAACGCGTGGTCGAGGGTCTGGGTGTTGCCCTCGAACACGTACGAGTACTGCTCGGCCGCCGGCTTGGTGGTGATCAGGTTGGTGAGCGGCACGGTCACGGCGCTGGTGCCCGGCACCAGCACTTCATCGGCCGGGGCCGGCTCGCCGGCGATGATGCCCATCACGTCCACGTAGCCATCGCTGAACTCGAAGGCGTTGTAGTCGCCGATCAGCACCAGCGGCTGTGCCGGGTCGGCCTGCTGGATCGCCTCGACCAGCTGCGACACGCGCTCGGCCTGCTGCCGGCGCTTCTCGCGGGAGCGGTTGCCGGTGGTGCCGTAGGTGGCGTTCGAGCCGAGGTTGTTGACGTCGAGCAGCGAGAGCGTGTGGTTGAGCAGCACGGTCAGCGGCAGGCTGCTGTCGGCGTCGTGGTGCACCACGGCGTCGAGCTGCAGCGGCGGGCGGTCGAACAGCTTCAGGCTCGGGCTGGTCGACAGGTCGGGCGCCACCAGCAGCTCGTCGACGAAGTGCTCGACCACGTCCAGCACCTCCACGCGCGGGCTGCCGCCGTCCACCGGCGCGGTCTTGACCAGGTAACCCAGGCGCTGGCTGCCGTTGGTGGACAGCAGGTAGGCCTCGTACTGCGGGTTTTCCGGGCAGAAGCCGAACTCGTCGGTGTTGATGGCCTGGGCCAGGCGCTGGGCGGTCTCGAGGTTGGCGATCTCGACCAGGCCGACCACGTCGGGCAGGTAGAGGTACTGGCAGAAGACCTCGGAGAGCTTGGACAGGCGCGCCGGGTCGACCGAGGCGCCGCCGCTGAGGTTCTGGATGTTGTAGCTGGCCACGCGCACCGAGCCGTCGGCCGGGGCCGGCACGGCCGAGACGAAGGCGCCGCCGCTGGCGACGATGCCGCTGTTGTCGCCCAGCAGCAGGGTGAAGTCGCCGCGGTCGTAGTACATCACGCCTTCCATGCCCTGGAGCGTGGTGCCGGCATCGAGGTTGAGCGCGGTGCCGCCCTCCAGGCCAACGCTTTCCACGCGCAGGCGCTCGGGGTTCTTGTCGAACAGCGGGATCGACTTTTCGGCCGGCAGCGGCACCGCGTCGAGCGCGGCCACGCCGGGTTCGCGGGCCGGGCGGGGCACGCCGGGCAGGGTGACGTGGAAGTCGCCGAAGCCGTTGGTCGGGCCGACCACGACCGCCTCGGGCAGCTGCACGCGCATGCCCTGGTAGCGACCCAGGGCGTCGAGTGCGACGCCGGGCGCCAGCACGCCGGCGTCGATGACGACCCGGGCGGGCAGGGCGTTGCCGGTGGACAGCACGGTGGCGCTGGCGCTGCCGAGCTGGGTCAACGGGAAGCCGTGCGGGGTGCGCGAGAACTCGCTGACGCGGGCCGCCACGCGCAGGCGGTTGCCCACGGCGGCCTCGGCCGGCGGCGCCGAGTTGGTGAACACGAAAACGCCCTCGGCCGTGGCCGGGTCGAGGTCGACTTCCGCGTCGGCGCTCTGGATGAAGTAGCCGTTGGAGCGGCGGGCGGTGACGATGCCTTCGGTCACCACCTGGGTGCCGACGGCCAGCGGCGAGCCGACGCCGGTGCCCTGGATTTCGTTGATGGCGACGACCTGAACCACCTGGACGGAGACGCCGTCGCTGTCGTTGGCCGCGTTGGTGTCCTCGGCCGGCGGGGTGCCGGTGACGGTGAATTCCAGCGGGCCGGGGGTGCCGGCGTCGACCGTGTAGGTCAGCACGAAGTCGATCGAGGAGCCCGCGGGCAGCGTGATGTAGCAGTTGACCGGGTTGGGGAGCGCGCAGCTGCCGAGGGCACCGCCCGAAACGTTCTCCCAGGTGGTGTTGGTGAGGCTCAGGCCCGTCGGCACGGTCTGGCTGGACGAGACGCTCGAAAGGTCCACCGTTCCGGTATTGCTGAAGGTGGTCCGGACCGCGAAGGATTCACCCTCTGCGACCAGGGCGGGCGTGGCAGAGATCGCCACGCCGTAATCCGGCGCCGGCACGACCGGGCCGCAGCTGGCGGCGTGCGCGCCAAGGCCGTCGAAGGTGTCCTGGGCGAAACCTTCCCACTCCACGGCCGGGTCGAAGGCGTCGCTGCCGTCGGTGTCGCCGGCGCAGATGGCGGCCTTGCGGCGGATCGAGTTGTCGGCCGTCGAGGCCAGGCCGCTGCCCCACTGGGTGCCCGGGTCGAAGCCGACCTGGCCGATCACGTCGATGACGGTCGTGCCCTTGCGCAGCACCACGGCGTCGTCGCCGTTGAAGGTGACGCTGCCGCTGGTCTGGTCGGCATTGTCGAGGATCGCCTGCACCGAGGAGGTGTTGGCCAGGACGTAGACGTCGCCATCGGCCACGGAGCCGGTGAGGTTGATCGTCTGGCCGGCGCTGGCGCTGCCGTTGAAGAAGAGCTGCAGGTTGTAGCCGTTGGCGGCCAGGTCGATCGCCGCGCCGGTGCCGTTGTAGATCTCGACGGCCTTGTTGTTGCTGCTGCCTTCGACGTATTCGGACAGGAACAGCTCGGTCGGGGCGCCCAGGGCGGCCGCGGGCAAGGCGAGGGACGCAAAAAGGGCGTACAGGCGCGTTCTGTGGCGCATCATTCTGACCTCGGAAAGGAGTCGGGACTGTCGGCGGTCCGGGCACTTCCCCGAGGGGTCCCCTGCCAAACCGTGACAGAATTCGCAGTGTATATCGGAAAATGCTGCGCTCGCATGACAGACTTTTCCTACCCCGCCCCGGACCCCGCCATGACCCAGCCCCCGAACCTGCGCGCCCTGGAACAGGGCATCACCACCGACCTGCGCGACCGCCTGACCTACGGCGGCTACCTGCAGCTCGACACCCTGCTCTCGGCCCAGAAGCCGCTCTCGGACCCGCCGCACCACGACGAGATGCTGTTCATCGTCCAGCACCACGTCTCGGAGCTGTGGCTCAAGCTGATGATCCACGAGCTGCGCGCCGCCCTGGCCTGCCTGCAGCGCGACGAGCTCGACCCGATGCAGAAGATCCTGGCCCGGGTGAAGCTGGTGCAGCGCCAGCTCACCGAGCAGTGGTCGGTGCTCGAGACCCTCACCCCGGCCGATTACCTGCAGTTCCGGAGCGTGCTGGGCCCGGCCTCGGGCTTCCAGTCGCTGCAGTACCGGCTGGTCGAATTCCTGCTGGGCAACAAGAACGCCGACATGGTGAAGGTGTTCTCGCACGACCCTCGCGCCACCGACGAACTGGCGGCCGTGCTGCACGCGCCCAGCCTGTACGACGAATTCCTGCGCCACCTGCACCGCAAGGGCTATGCGATCCCGGCCGGCTGCGTGGAGCGCGACTGGTCCCGGCCCTACCAGCGCGAGCCGGCCCTGGTGCCGGTGTTCAAGACGATCTACGAGGACACCGACACGCACTGGGAGGCCTACGCCACCTGCGAGCAGCTGGTGGACGTGGAGGCCAGCTTCCAGCTCTGGCGGTTCAGGCACATGAAGACGGTGGAGCGGATCATCGGCTACCGCCGCGGCACGGGCGGCAGCTCGGGGGTGGGTTTCCTCAAGCAGGCCCTGGACCTGACCTTCTTCCCGGAGCTGTTCGAGGTGCGCACCGTGCTGGGGCAGCCGGGCTGATGCCCCGGCGCCCCGGGGACTGCTAGCATCCGGGCCTCGCCTGATTCCCGGAGCCCCGCGATGAGCCAAACCCCCGCCACCACGCCCGACGCCCCGCGCACCTGGGTCGTACGCGCCCTGGACCGGGTCGAGAAGATCGGCAACAAGCTGCCCGATCCGGCGATCCTGTTCCTGCTGCTGATGGTGGCGGTCTGGGTGGTTTCCTGGCTGCTGTCGGGCGTGGCCTTCGAGGCCATCGATCCGCGCACCGGCAACCCCATCCAGGTCAGGAACCTGCTCGAGGGCACGGCGCTGACCGCCTTCGCCTCGTCCATGGTCAACACCTTCGTCACCTTCCCGCCGCTGGGCGTGGTGCTGGTGGCGATGCTGGGCCTGGGCGTGGCCGAGCACACCGGCTTCATTTCGGCCGCGCTGCGCGCCGCGCTCACCGTGACCCCGCGCATGCTGCTCACCCCCGTCCTGATCGGCGTGGGCATCCTCAGCCACATCGCCGTGGACGCCGGCTACGTGCTGGTGATCCCGCTGGGCGCGGTGATCTTCTACGCCGCCGGCCGGCACCCGCTGGCGGGCATCGCCGCGGCCTTCGCCGGCGTCTCGGGCGGCTTCTCGGCCACGATGGGCATCCCCAGCAGCCTCGACCCGCTGCTCTCGGGCCTGACCCAGACCGCGGCGCACCTCACCGACCCGACGGTCTCGGTCAACCCGCTCAACAATTTCTTCTTCACCACCGCCTCGAGCGTGCTGATCATCCTGGTGGGCTGGTTCCTCACCGACCGCGTCATCGAGCCGCGCCTGCGCGGCACGCCGGTGGACGGCGATGCCTCCGAAATGCCCAGGCTCGACCCGCTGGCGGCCAGTGAGAAGGGCGGCCTGGCCTGGGCCGCGGCGGCGATGGGCGTCACTGCGCTGCTGTTCGCGCTGACCCTGCTGCCGGAAGCCTCGCCCTGGCGCGCGCCGGAAGGCACGCCGCTGCTGCCCGGCCAGAGCAACCTGCTGGTGTCGCAGGCGCCGCTGATGCAGTCGATCGTGCCGCTGATCTTCGTGTTCTTCCTGGTGCCGGGCGTCGTGTACGGCATCGTCTCGGGCTCGGTGAAGAACCACCGCGACATCGTCCAGGGCATGGCCAAGGCCATGAGCGGCATGGGCTACTACGTCGTGATGGCCTTCTTCTGCGCCCAGTTCATCTGGGCCTTCGGCCAGAGCAACCTCGGCGCCCTGATCGCGGTCGAGGGCGCCGGCGGCCTGCGCGCGCTCGGCCTGCCGACCTCGGTGACCCTGGTCGGCATCATCCTGCTCACCGGCTCGGTGAACCTGCTGATCGGCTCGGCCTCGGCCAAGTGGGCGCTGATCAGCGCGATCATGGTGCCGATGCTGATGGAGCTGGGCGTCTCGCCCGACCTGACCCAGGCCGCCTACCGCGTCGGCGACTCGACCACCAACATCATCACGCCGCTGCTGCCGTACTTCCCGCTGATCGTGGTGTTCTGCCAGCGCTACGTGAAGTCCTCGGGCATCGGCACGCTGCTGGCGCTGATGCTCCCGTATTCGATCACCCTGCTGGTGTGCTGGACGGCCTTCCTGCTCGGCTACTGGGCCCTGGACCTGCCGCTGGGCTTCGGCGCCAGCTACGAGTACGTGCCGGTACGCTGACATGGCGGAAACGACCGCGCTGATCACCAACGACATCGTCGTCCTCGGCCTGATCGCGGCCACGCTGGGCCTGATCTTCTGGGCTTCCAGCGGGCCGACGCCGCTGCTCAGGCGCTTCTTCGCGGTCGTCCCGGCGCTGCTGCTGTGCTACTTCATCCCGGCCATCTACAACACGGTCGGACTGATCGACGGCCACGCCACCAAGCTCTACAACCCGGTGGCGCGCGACGTGCTGCTGCCGGCGGCGCTGGTGCTGCTGACGCTGTCGATCGACCTGCCGGGCATCATCAGGCTCGGGCCCAAGCTGCTGGTGGTCTTCTGCGCCGGCACGGCGGGCGTGATGCTGGGCGCCATCGTCTCGTTCGTCGTCATGGGCTGGATCCACCCCGAGACCGTCGCCGGCGATACCTGGGCCGGCATGGCCGCGCTGGCCGGCAGCTGGATCGGCGGCGGCGCGAACATGGTCGCCATGCGCGAGGTGTTCGGCGTCGACGCCACCACCTTCGGCCAGTTCGCCGTGGTGGACGTGGCGGTGGCCAGCCTGTGGATGGCCGTGCTGCTGTTCCTGGCCGGCCGCTCGGCCGACATCGACCGCGCCAGCGGTGCCGACACCCGGGCCCTGGACGAGATGAGGGAGCGCATCGCCGCCTACCAGGCCCAGCATGCCCGCATCCCCAGCCTCACCGACCTGATGCTGATCGTCGGCATCGCCTTCGGTGCCGTGGCCCTGGCCCACGCCGTGGCGGTGCCGATGGCGGCCTGGTTCGACGCCAACGTGTCCTGGGCGCGCCAGTTCAGCCTGCACTCGCCCTTCGTCTGGGTGGTGGTGATCTCGACCTCGATCGGCCTGGGCCTGAGCTTCACCCGCGCCCGCCGGCTCGAGGGCGCGGGAGCGTCGAAGCTCGGCTCGGTGATGCTGTACTTCCTGATCGCCTGCATCGGCATGCAGATGGACCTGCTGGCCCTGCTTGACCGCCCCTGGCTGTTCGCCCTGGGCGTGATCTGGATGGCCACCCACATCCTGGTGCTGTGGCTGGTGGCCCGGGCCCTGAAGGTGCCGCTGTTCTATTTCGCCATCGGCTCGCAGGGCAACATCGGCGCCGCGGCCTCGGCGCCGGTGGTGGCGGCCGCGTTCCACCCGTCCCTGGCACCGGTGGGCGTGCTGCTGGGCACCGTAGGCTACGCGTCCGGCACCTACCTGGCCTACATGGTCGGCCTGATGCTGCGCAGCCTCGCCGGCCAGTAACCGCCGGGGGAGGGCGGGGCGCCCCGTTTGACGCGGGGCGCCTGCTCCGGTACACCTTCGCGCCTTGTTTCACTTTAATTTCCAGGGGAGTAAGCATCCACGTGGCCACCCAACCCAATCTCGCCGAGGGCAAGACCTTCCTCGGCCATCCGCGCGGCTTGTACATGCTGTTCTTCGCCGAAATGTGGGAGCGCTTCTCCTACTACGGCATGCGCGCGCTGCTGGTGCTCTACCTCACCAAACACTGGCTGTTCTCGGACGGCGAGGCCTCGATGGTGTACGGCGCCTACACGGCGCTGGTCTACATCACCCCCGTGATCGGCGGCTACCTGGCCGACCGCTACCTGGGCCAGCGCAAGGCGGTGCTCTACGGCGCAATCCTGCTGACCATCGGCCACTTCCTGATGGGCTTCGAGGGTGATGGCGGCCAGAACACGCCGGCGCTCGACGCCTTCTGGCTGGCCCTGGCCTTCATCATCGTCGGTTCGGGCTTCCTGAAGGCCAACATCTCGGTGATGGTCGGCCAGCTCTATCCGCGCACCGACGTGCGTCGCGACGGCGCGTACACGATCTTCTACATGGGCATCAACCTCGGCGCCTTCCTCGGTTCGCTGCTTTGCGGCTACCTGGGCGAGACCTACGGCTGGAAGTACGGTTTCGGCGCCGCGGGCTTCGGCATGCTGCTGGGCCTGGTGGTGTTCGTGATCGGCAAGCCGCTGCTGCAGGGCCGCGGCGAGTCGAGCAACCCCGCGCTGCTGCGCGAGCGCAAGCTCGGCCTGCCCTTCGAGTGGCTGCTCTACCTGCTCGGCATCGCGATCGTGGTCGCCTGCTGGTGGATGGTCCAGAACCAGGCGGTCGTGGGCTGGGCGCTGGGCATCACCGGCGTGGTGCTGCTGGCCTACGTCATCATCACCGCCGTGGTCCGGCTCGACCGCCACGCCCGCGACCGCATCTTCGCGGCCATGATCCTGATGATCGGCTCGGTGCTGTTCTGGGCCCTGTTCGAGCAGGCCGGTTCCTCGCTCAACCTCTACACCGACCGCTACGTGGACCGGAACATGCTGGGCTGGGACGTGCCGGCGTCGATGTTCCAGTCGATCAACGCGCTCTACATCATCCTGCTGGCCCCGGTGTTCGCCGGCCTGTGGACCTGGCTGGGCCGCCGCGGCCTGGAGCCGTCCGCCCCGGCCAAGTTCGGCCTGGCGATGGTGCAGCTGGGCGCGGGCTTCCTGGTGCTGGTCGCCGGCGCGGCCGCGGTGGCCACCGGCAACCTGACCCCGGTGATGTTCATCTTCCTGATCTACCTGCTGCACACGACCGGCGAGCTGTGCCTGTCGCCGGTGGGCCTGTCGGCGATGAACCGCCTGGCGCCGTCGCACATGGCCAGCCTGGTCATGGGCTGCTGGTTCTTCGCCTCGGCCACCGGCAACTTCGTGGCCGGCCTGATTGCCGCGGCCACGGGCTCCGAGGCCGCCTCCGGCGAGGGCGCGGCGCAGCAGGTGGTTCTGGATGTCTACAGCGAGATCGGCTGGATCGCGATCGCGGTCGGCATCGGCTTCCTGGTCATCTCGCCGCTGATCCGCAAGCTCATGCACGTCGACACCCTGCGCGACGAAGAGCCGTCGCTGCCGGGCCAGGGCGAGCTGGCCGAGCCGCAGGCCGGCGGGACGCATCCCAAGGGCTGAAGCCCCCCGGGGTGAGCCTTGAAGGACGGGTGCGGTTTACTCGCGGAACCGCACCCGTTTCCTTTCGTGCCGGCGAAGGCCCCGTCGTCCGGCTCAGCCGCGGGTGGCGGCCTCGCGCTCTTCCATGCGGTCGAGCAGTCGGAACAGCGCCGCGCGGTCGCCCTCGTCCAGGCCCTCGAGCAGCCGGCGCTGGTAGGCCAGGGCCATGGGCGCCACGTCTTCGTAGATGGCCCGGCCGGCCTGGCTCAGGCGCAGCACCGAGCGGCGGCGGTCGTCGTCGTGGGTCTGGCGTTCGATGCGGCCGGCGGCCTGCAGCGAGGCCACTGCGCGGCTGACCGCCACCTTGTCCATGGCCGTGCGTTCGGCCACTTCCCGGGCCGATAGCCCGTCGCGCCGGCCCAGCACGGCCAGCACCCGCCACTCGGTGATGCCCAGGCCGAACCGGTCGGCATACAGCCGGGCGATGTCCTGGCTGATGCGGTTCGACAGCACCGAGAGCCGGTAGGGCAGGAAGTGCTGGAGATCCAGGATGTCCCGTTCAGGCATTGCGGCACCGCGACTTGCAAATGGTTTCACCTGAAACTATAACGGACGCCTTCCCCCTGCAAGCGGCACCACCGGAGGCCCCCATGAGCGCACAACCGAACCTGGGCATGCAGCCCACCACCTTCGAAAACCCGATGGGCATCAACGGGTTCGAGTTCGTCGAGTTCGCCGCCCCGGCGGGCCGCGGCGAGTCGATGGCCCAGTACCTGCGCAACCTGGGCTTCAGCGCGGTGGCGCGGCACAAGAGCCGCCCGATCACCCTGTTCCGCCAGGGCACGATCAATTTCCTGCTCAACGAGACGGCCGATTCCTTCGCGTCCGACTTCGCGGCCCAGCACGGCCCCTCGGCCTGCGGCTTCGCGATCCGCTTCACGACGCCCTCGGCCGAGGTGCTTGGGCACGTGCTGGCCAACGGCGGCGAGCGCCAGGACCACCGCGCCGACACCCGCGCCGTGGACGCGCCGGTGATCAAGGGCATCGGCGACTGCATGCTGTACCTCGTCGACGACGGCCGCGCCGACCTGTACGCCGACTAC
This sequence comes from Arenimonas caeni, assembly GCF_003024235.1. Taxonomy (GTDB): domain Bacteria; phylum Pseudomonadota; class Gammaproteobacteria; order Xanthomonadales; family Xanthomonadaceae; genus Arenimonas; species Arenimonas caeni. Next base: position 92,575 of record NZ_KZ679086.1, read on the forward strand.
GAGCCGCTGCCGGGCGTGGACCAGGCCCCCAAGGGCTTCGGCCTGACCTTCATCGACCACCTCACCCACAACCTGTTCGTGGGCAACATGCAGAAGTGGTCGGACTACTACGAGAAGCTGTTCAACTTCCGCGAGATCCGCTACTTCGACATCAAGGGCGCCAAGACCGGCCTGCTGTCGAAGGCGATGACCGCGCCGGACGGCGTGGTGCGCATCCCGCTCAACGAATCGAGCGACGAGAAGAGCCAGATCAACGAGTACCTGCGCGAGTACAAGGGCGAGGGCATCCAGCACATCGCCCTGTTCACCGACGACATCTATTCCTCGGTGGAGGCCATGCACGCGGCCGGCGTGAAGTTCCTCGACACCCCGGAGACCTATTTCGAGGTGATCGACCAGCGCATCCCGAACCATGGCGAGGACGTGGCCCGCCTGCGAAAGAACTCGATCCTGATCGACGCCGACCCGGAGACCAAGCAGCGCAAGCTGCTGCAGATCTTCACCCAGAACGCCTTCGGCCCGATCTTCTTCGAGATCATCCAGCGCAAGGGCAACGAGGGCTTCGGCGAAGGCAACTTCCAGGCCCTGTTCGAGTCCATCGAGCGCGACCAGATGCGCCGCGGCGTGCTGTAAAGAGCGATTTGGCCACGGATGAACACGGATAAACACGGATAAGTCAAAAGCAAATTCAAATTGCCTTTGCTCTATCCGTGTTTATCCGTGTTCATCCGTGGCAAGAAACAAACCACGGGACCCGACGATGAACCTGAAGTACCTGAGCGGTTTTGGGAACGAGTTCGCTACCGAGGCGCTGCCGGGTGCGTTGCCCGAGGGGCGCAATTCGCCGCAGCGCTGCCCGTACGGGCTGTACAACGAGCAGCTCAGCGGCACGGCCTTCACCGCGCCGCGGCACAGCAACCGCCGCACCTGGATGTACCGCATCCGCCCGGCGGCGATGCACGGCCCGTTCTCGGAACTCGCGCACCCCAGCTTCCACAACGACTTCGGCCATGGCCCGGTCACGCCCGACCAGCTGCGCTGGAACCCGCTGCCGATGCCCTCGGTGCCGACCGACTGGCTCGATGGCCTCTACACCATGGCCGGCAACGGCGGCGCCGGCTGGGGCGGCCTGGGCGTGCACCTGTACGCCGCCAACAAGGACATGGACGGCCGCTACTTCTACGACGCCGACGGCGAGCTGCTGATCGTCCCGCAGCAGGGCCGGCTGCGCATCGCCACCGAGCTGGGCACGCTCGAGATCGAACCGCAGGAGATCGCGATCATCCCGCGCGGCATCCGCTTCAGCGTCTCGCTGCCCGACGGCAGCGCGCGCGGCTACGTGTGCGAGAACTTCGGCGCCATGTTCAAGCTGCCCGACCTGGGCCCGATCGGCAGCAACGGCCTGGCCAACCCGCGTGACTTCCTCACGCCGGTGGCGGCCTACGAAGACCGCGAAGGCCAGTTCGAGCTCGTGGGCAAGTTCCAGGGCAGCCTGTGGCGCGCCGACATCGGCCATTCGCCGCTGGACGTGGTCGCCTGGCACGGCAACTACGCGCCCAGCAAGTACGACCTGCGCCGCTTCAACACCATCGGCTCGATCAGCTACGACCACCCGGACCCGTCGATCTTCCTGGTGCTGCATTCGCCCAGCGACAGCGAGGGCGTGAGCAACATCGACTTCGTGATCTTCCCGCCGCGCTGGCTGGTGGCCCAGGACACGTTCCGGCCGCCGTGGTTCCACCGCAACATCGCCAGCGAGTTCATGGGCCTGGTGCACGGCGCCTACGACGCCAAGGCCGAGGGTTTCGTGCCGGGCGGCAGCTCGCTGCACAATTGCATGAGTGGGCACGGCCCGGACGCGGCCACCTTCGAAAAGGCCACCACCGCGGACCTGTCCAAGCCGGACGTCATCAAGGACACGATGGCCTTCATGTTCGAGTCGCGCAACGTCATCCGCCCGACCGCGCAGGCCCTGGCCGGTGGCCACCGCCAGCGCGACTACCAGGCCTGCTGGCAGGGCCTGGGCAAACATTTCGACCCGTCGCGGCGCTGAGCCGCGCGGCAAACAGGAGCACAGAATGAAGCTGGGATCGCTCAAGGAAGGCGGCCGCGACGGCACGCTGGTCGTGGTCTCCAAGGACCTGTCGCGGGCCGTCAAGGCCACCGGCATCGCGCCGACGATGCAGCGCGCGCTCGAGGATTGGGGCAGCGTCGCGCCGCGCCTGAACGCGGTCTACGAAGCGCTCGAGGCCGGCACGCCGGAAACCATCAACGGCGAGCCGGTGTTCGCCGTCGATTTCGCCGCCCTGGCCGCGCCGCTGCCGCGCGCCTACGAGTTCGTGGACGGCAGCGCCTACCTGCCGCACGTGGCGCGGGTGCGCAAGGCGCGCGGCGCCGAGGTGCCCGAGAGCTTCTACACCGACCCGCTGATGTACCAGGCCGTCAGCGCCGGCTTCTACGGCCCGCGCGACCCGGTGCTGGTGGCCGACGAGGCCTACGGCATCGACCTGGAGGCCGAGGTGGTGGTCGTCACCGACGACGTGCCCCAGGGCGCCACGCCGGCGCAGGCCGCGCAGCACATCCAGCTGGTGGGCCTGGTCAACGACGTTTCGCTGCGCAACCTGATCCCGAACGAGCTGGCCAAGGGCTTCGGCTTCCTGCAGTCCAAGCCGCGCTCGGCGCTCAGCCCGGTCTTCGTCACCCCGGACGAGCTGGGCGAGGCCTGGCAGGGCAACAAGGTGCACCTGCCGCTGGTGACCCACATCAACGGCAAGTGGTTCGGCGCGCCCGAGGCCGGCGTGGACATGCAGTTCGACTTCGCCCAGCTGGTGGCGCACGCGGCCAAGACCCGCCCGCTGTCGGCCGGCACGATCGTCGGCTCGGGCACCGTGGCCAACGAGGACACCTCGCTGGGCGCCAGCTGCTTCGCCGAGCAGCGCACGGTCGAGGCCCTGCGCGACGGCAAGCCCAGCACCCCGTTCATGTCCTTCGGCGACACCGTCCGCATCGAGATGAAGGCCCGGGACGGCAGCGACATCTTCGGCGCCATCGAGCAGCGCATCACCAAGGCCTGAGCCCACCCCGGGCCCTCCTGTTGGAGGGCCTTCGGGCCCGGCTGCCTTTTCGCTGGGCCTTGCGGCCGGATGCCTGGCGGAGTGGCGCCGCCGCGCACGCGTACGACTCGCCGTCCGGCCGCGCGCAAGCGTCATCCATGACCAGCTTACGGCCGGGCGTTGCGGACATCCTGTCCTCCACTCCGTCGAGTCGTACGCGTGCACGCCGCCTCCACCCGCGAAAGTGGCGAGTCGCCCAAGCCGGAACAGCAAAAGATTCGCGCCTGAAGGCGCTCCTACACAAGCGGGGCGGGGCGGGCGTATGCTTGGGCCGGCAACTCAAGGGAAGGGGGCTGGTGGCATGAATGCGGGCTCGATCAGGCTGTATTCCTACTGGCGCTCCAGCGCCGCCTACCGCGTGCGCATCGCCCTCAACCTCAAGGGCCTGCCGCATGAGATCGTGCCGGTGCACCTGGCGCGCGACGGCGGCGAGCAGCACAAGCCTCCCTTCAGCGACCTCAATCCCCAGGAGCTGGTGCCGGTGCTGCTGCACGGCAACCGCATCCTGCGCCAGTCGATGGCGATCATGGAGTACCTGGACGAGACCTGGCCGACCCCGCCGCTGATGCCGGCCACGGCCCGCGACCGCCAGCGCGTGCGCGCCCTGGCCCAGGTCATCGCCTGCGACGTGCATCCGCTCAACAACCTGCGGGTGCTGCAGTTCTTCGAGAACACCTGGAACGTGCCTCAGGCCGAGCGCGAGGCCTGGGTGCGGCACTGGATACAGGTCGGCTTCGAGGCGCTCGAGACGACCCTGTGCGACAACCCGTCCACCGGCGCCTTCTGCGATGGCGAGGTGCCGAGCATGGCCGACTGCTGCCTGGTGCCGCAGGTCTACAACGCGGGCCGCTTCGGCGTGGACATGGCCCCGTACCGCACCATCCGGCGCATCAACGAGGCCTGCCTGGCGCTGGAGGCCTTCGACGCGGCCCGGCCGGAGAACCAGCCGGACGCGCCTGCGGGCAGCTGAGCCGGGCTCAGAAGCCCTGCGACTCCTGGGTCGCGCCGCCGTACATGTCGGCGTAGGGGTCGTGCTCGCCGCTGGCACCCTCGGAAAGGCGGATCTTCAGGGCCAGGCCGTCGCGCGAGTCGGCCTTGCGCAGCGCCTCCTCGAGTTCGACCTTGCCTTCCTTGTAGAGGCGGAAGAGCGACTGGTCGAAGGTCTGCATGCCTTCCTGCAGCGACTTGTCCATCGCGTCCTTGATCTCGTGCACCTCGCCGCGGCGGATCAGGTCGCGGATCATCGGGGTGTTGATCAGGATCTCGGCCGCCGGCAGCCGCTTGCCGTCCTTGCCGATCACCAGGCGCTGGCTGATGACCGCCTTGAGGTTGAGCGACAGGTTCATCAGCACGTTCTTGTGGGCCGACTCCGGGAAGAAGTTCAGGATGCGGTCCAGGGTCTGGTCGGCGTTGTTCGAGTGCAGCGTGGCCAGGCACAGGTGGCCGGTTTCGGCGAAGGCGATGGCCGATTCCATCGTGGTGGCGTCGAGGATCTCGCCGATCAGGATGACGTCCGGCGCCTCGCGCATGGCGTTCTTGAGCGCGTTGTGGAAGGCGTGGGTGTCGAGGCCGACCTCGCGCTGGTTGACGATCGACTTCTTGTGGCGGTGCAGGAACTCGATCGGGTCCTCGATGGTGAGGATGTGGCCGGTGGTGCTGGCGTTGCGGTGGTCGATCATGGCCGCCAGCGTCGTCGACTTGCCCGAGCCGGTGGAGCCGACCACCAGCACCAGGCCGCGCTGCTCCATCACGATGTCCTTGAGCACCGCCGGCAGCTTGAGCTGGTCGATGTTGGGGATCTCGGACTTGATGGCGCGGATGACCATGCCGACCTCGCCGCGCTGCTTGAACACGTTGACGCGGAAGCGCCCGGTGTCCTTGACGGCGATGGCCATGTTGAACTCGAGGTCGCGCTCGAAGGCCGGGACCTGGCCCTCGTCCATGAGCGAATAGGCGATCTTCTTGACCATGCCGGCCGGCAGGCCGGTGTTGCCGAGGGGGTAGAGCTTGCCCTCGACCTTGATGTAGACGGGCGCGCCGGTGGTCAGGAACATGTCCGACGCGTTCTTTTCCGTCATCAGCTTCAGGAAATAGCCGATGTCCATGTCAGTATCCTTGGATCCCCTGTTTCGGTCCCGGTGGGCCGGCCGGCATGGCTACAATGGCCTCGCCCGCACGCCAACCCGCGAATTTTCCTTATGACACTATCCTCGCGAAAAATCCATCTTGCGCTGGTCTTTCTGTTGATTGCATCAACGTCCGCGGCCGCCGACGAGGTGGACGTGGCGATGGCCGCGGCCGAACGCGCGGTGCTTGCCGCCGAAGCCGCGCAGCCGCGCGGACAGGCGGCCCAGGCGCTCGAGCAGGCGCGAGGGCAATGGCTGTCGGCGCAGGAGACGCGCCGCAAGTCCGACAAGCTGCGCCTGGCCGAGGCGGCCGCCGCCAACGCCGACCTCGCCCAGGCCCGGGCCCGCCTGGACGCGGCCCGCGAGGAAGTCGAGAGCCGCGCCGCGCGCAACGCCGACCTGCGCCGGCGCCTGCTGGTCAACCGGGAGAACTGAGCATGGCCATCCGATTCCCGGTCGTCCTGGCGCTCGCCCTGCTGCTGGCCCTGCCCGCCGCCGCCCAGACCACGCACGACGAGGCGGTGGCCGCGCTGGCCGCCGATCTCCAGGCCCTCGAGGCCGACCCCTCCCTGGGCGGGCTGGCCCGGCTCGAGCGCCTGCAGGCGCGCCAGGCCCTGGCCGAGGCCCGCGACGCGCGCCGGCGCGACCGCGAGCACAAGCTGGCCCTGGCCGGCGTGCGGCTGGAGGCAGCCCGGCTGGCGGCCGAGGCCGAACTGCTGGCCGAGCAGGCCGCGCAGCTCGACCGCGAGCGTGACCAGATCATGATCGAGGCCAGCCGGCTCGAGGCCGAGCGCGCCCGGCGCGAGTCCGAACGCCTGCGCCTGCAGGCCCTGGCCCGCGAGGAAGCCCTGCAGCGCGAGCTCGAGCAGTCCGAGGCCGACCGGGTCGCCGCGCTGGAAGCCGCCCAGGCCGAGACCGAGCAGGCCCGCAAGCTGGCCGCGGCCCGGGCCCGGGAGGCTGAACTGGCCCGGCGGGAGGCCGAGCTGGCCGCCGCCATCGCCGCCGACGAGATCACCGACGCGGCGCCGCCGCCGGTGCGCCGCGACGGCGACCGCCGCATCTACACCCTGGCCGGCAACGCCTTCCCCAGCGGCAGCGCCAGCCTGACCGCCCAGGCCCAGGCCAGCCTGCGGGCCCTGGCCGGCCTGCTGGCGGGGGGCGGCGCGATCACGATCGAGGGCCACACCGACAGCCAGGGCGCGGACGCCGCCAACCAGGCCCTGTCCCAGCGCCGCGCCGAGGCCGTGCGCCGGGTGCTGGAGGAGTCAGGGGTCGCGCCGGGCCGCATGAAGGCGGTTGGCCTGGGCGAGGGCAAGCCCGTGGCGGACAACGCCAGCGCCGCCGGCCGGGCCCTGAACCGGCGTGTCGAGATCATCGCCAATTAGTTAAAAATCAATTACTTGTCCCGGTACTTGCGACCCCCGGGGAGGGGGAGTAGGTTCGGAGTCCCGGGGGCCCCACGCCGCCGGGATCACCGAGCCAGGCCGATGAAAGCAGACCTCGCCGCCGCTGATTGCGCTGCCTCCCGAACGGAAGCGGGCGCGTCGTGTGGGGGCGCCGCCCGCGATAACGACCTGACCTTTGTCTCAATCCGCACGCCCCGGCCCTGCCGGGGCGTGTGCGTTTCTGGAGGAGGTCAATCCGATGTTTGAAGGGCAACCGCAACACGAACTCGACGCGCTGATGAAGAGCGACCCGGAATTCCGGCAGCTCTACCACCGGCATCGCGAACTGGACAAGCAGGTGCTCGATGCCGAGCTGGGCGTGCTGCCGCTGGACGACACCACGCTGGCGCGCATGAAGAGGGAGAAGCTCAACGCCAAGGACCGGCTGACGCGGATGTTCGACCAACGACGACACTAGGGTTCCGCCGCGGCGGCGGCGGCCCACCTCGTCGGGTCGCCGCCGCCCGCACTCCCCGGCCCCTTGGGGCGGACTGCTAGAATCAGGCCCCCTCGGTTTCCCCGGTGCTACGCATGGCGGCCCACCAGAACGTTCTCGAGCTCATCGGCAACACGCCGATGGTCAAGGCCCAGCATCTCGACACGGGTCCCTGCGAGCTCTACCTCAAGCTCGAGTGCATGAACCCCGGCGGCTCCATCAAGGACCGCATCGGCCTGAAGATGATCGAAGCCGCCGAGGCCCGCGGCGACCTCAAGCCCGGCGCGCTGATCGTCGAGGGCACGGCCGGCAACACCGGCATCGGCCTGGCCCTGGTGGCCCAGCAGAAGGGCTACAAGCTGCTGCTGGTCGTGCCGGACAAGATGAGCCGGGAGAAGATCTTCAACCTGCGCGCCATGGGCGCCGAGGTCGTGCTGACCCGCTCGGACGTGGCCAAGGGCCACCCGGACTACTACCAGGACATGGCCGCGCGCATCGCCGCCGGGACCCCGGGCGCCTACTTCATCAACCAGTTTGGCAACCCCGACAACCCGGCGGCCCACGAGCAGGGCACCGGCCCGGAGATCTGGGCGCAGATGGACGGCGACATGGACGCCATCGTCTTCGGCTGCGGCAGCTCGGGCACCATGACCGGCCTGTCGCGCTACTTCGCCAAGGCCGCGCCGCACGTGGAGCTGGTGCTGGCCGATCCGGTCGGCTCGATCCTCACCCAGTACATCAACGAGGGCGTGCTGAGCACCAAGTCCGGCAGCTGGATGGTCGAGGGCATCGGCGAGGACTTCCTGCCCGACATCTCCGACTTCAGCCGCGTGAAGAAGGCCTACGCCATCTCCGACAAGGAAAGCTTCCTGGCCGGCCGCGAGCTGCTGGTCAAGGAAGGCGTGCTCGGCGGCAGCTCCAGCGGCACCCTGCTGGCGGCGGCGCTGAAGTACTGCCGCGAGCAGACCACGCCGAAGAAGGTGGTGGTGTTCGTCTGCGACACGGGCAACAAGTACCTGTCGAAGATGTACAACGACTACTGGATGCTCGACAACGGCTTCATCGAGCGCCCGCAGCACGGCGACCTGCGCGACCTGATCCTGCGCCCCTACGCGCAGCGCGACACCGTGGTGGTGGGGCCGAACGACACCCTGCATGTCGCCTACCAGCGCATGAAGATGTACGACGTCTCGCAGCTGCCGGTGATGGACGGCGAGAAGATCGTCGGCATCGTCGACGAGTCCGACGTGCTGCTGCACGTGTACGGCAACGAGGCGCGCTTCCGCGACAGCGTGGCCAGCGCCATGGTCAGCCAGCTCAACGTGCTGCCGGTCACTTCCCCGATGGAGTCGCTGCTGCCGGTGTTCGAGCGCGGGCAGGTGGCGATCGTGGTGGACGGGTCGAAGTTCCTGGGCCTGATCACCCGCATCGACCTGCTCAACTACCTGCGTCGCCGGGTGCAGTGAGGGCGGGCGCCTTGCACGCCAGCCCGATGGCCATCCTGCGTTCGCTGCACCGGAACCGGGAGTTGGTGGTCGCACTGGTCCGCCGCGAGGTGCTCGGTCGCTACCGGGGGTCGGTGCTGGGGCTGGCCTGGTCGTTCCTGCACCCGCTGTTCATGCTGGCGGTCTACACCTTTGTCTTTTCCGTCGTGTTCCAGGCGCGCTGGCCGGGCGGCGGAGGTTCGCAGGTCGATTTCGCGCTGGTGTTGTTCACCGCGCTGCTCGCCTTCGGCGTGTTCGCCGAGTGCGTCGGGCGCGCGCCGGGCCTGGTGCTGGGCAATCCGAACTACGTCACCAAGGTGGTCTTCCCGCTGGAAGTGCTGCCGGTGGTCAGCCTGCTGTCCTCGCTGTTCCACGCCGCGGTGGGCCTGCTGATCTGGCTCGGCTTCCACCTGCTGGTGCGTGGCCTGCCGTCGGCGACCGCCGTGCTGCTGCCGCTGGCGCTGGCGCCGCTGCTGCTGCTCACGCTCGGCGTCTCGTGGTTCCTGGCGTCGCTGGGCGTGTTCCTGCGCGATGTCTCGCAGGTGGTCGGCGTGCTCACGACGACGCTGATGTTCCTGACGCCGATCTTCTACGCCGTGTCCTCCGTGCCCCCGGAATACCAGGCGGTGATGCTCGCCAACCCGCTGACCCCGGTCGTCGAGCAGGTGCGCGACGTGATGCTCTGGGGCCGGGGCCTGGACTGGCCGGCCTGGGGCCTGCAGATGCTGCTTTCGTCGCTGCTGGCCTGGGCCGGCTTCGCCTGGTTCCAGTCCACCCGGAAGGGTTTCGCCGATGTCCTCTGAGCCCGGCGTGATCGTGGTGGAAGGGCTGTCGAAGGCCTACCAGGTCTACGCCACGCCGCGCGCGCGGCTGCAGCAGTTCGTGATGCCCCGGCTGCGGCGCCTGCTGGGCCTGGCGCCGCGCGACTACTTCCGCGACTTCCACGCGCTGCGCGACATCAGCCTGCGCGTGGGCCGGGGCGAGACGGTGGGCGTGATCGGCCGCAACGGCTCGGGCAAATCCACGCTGCTGCAGCTGATCTGCGGCACGCTCACGCCCAGTGCCGGCCGCGTGGCGGTGCAGGGCAGGGTGGCGGCCCTGCTCGAGCTCGGTTCCGGCTTCAACCCCGAGTTCAGCGGGCGCGAGAACGTCTTCCTCAACGCCGCGCTGTTGGGCCTGTCGCGCCGCGAGATCGAGGCGCGCTACGACGAAATCGTCCGCTTCGCCGACATCGGCGAGTTCATCGACCAGCCGGTGAAGACCTATTCGTCGGGCATGGTGGTGCGCCTTGCCTTTTCGGTGGCCATCCACGTCGGTCCGGACGTGCTGGTGGTGGACGAGGCGCTTTCGGTGGGCGACACCGCCTTCCAGCAAAAGTGCCTGCAGCGCATCCGCCGAATGCAGGACGAGGGCGTGTCGATCCTGCTGGTGACGCACTCGACCAATACGCTGATCGAATACTGCGATCGCGGCGTGTACCTGCGCCGCGGCCGCCTGGTGATGGACGGCCCCTGTCGCGAGGTGGTCAAGGCCTATGGCGACGACCTGCTGGCCGAAGAGGGCGCGATCGGCGTGATCGTCGCGGCGGAGCCGGAACCCGGGCCGCCGTCGCCGTCGCCATCGCCATCGGTGGCCACGCCCGCGGACACGGCGCCACCCGCCCCGCCGGCGCAGGAGGCCCGGGCCGTGCTGCAGATCGAACGCGTGGCCCTGCTCGGCCCCGACGGCAGGCCCGCCGCCGCGCTGCGCTCGGGCGACGTGCTCGAAGTGGAGCTGGAGTTGCAGGTGTTCGAGCCGGTGGCCGAGCCCTGCTTCGGCGTGCAGATCTCGAGCACGGACGGCATCGTGCTGTGGAGCGCCACCACGCAGCAGCTTGCCTGCGCGTTGCCACCGCTCGGCCCGGGCCGGCAGGTCTTCCGCTGGCGGCTGCAGGCCGCATTTTCGGGGAATCGTTACGTGCTGGCCCTGGGCGCCGGCGAGATCGTCGGCGGCGAGTACAAGCGGCGGCACCGGCTCGACTATGCCGGCCACTTCGACGTGATGCCGGAACCACGCTCCGGAAGCGGTTGGCTGGCCCCGCGGCCGGAGTTCCTGGCGGCGGGCGCGAGCGCGGAGGCCGGCCATGGCGGCTAGCCAGGTCCTGGTGGCCGGGTGGTACGGCGCCGGCAACCTCGGCGACGAAATGCTGCTTTCGTTGTTCGTCGACGGGTGCCGCGAACTGGGTGCCCGGGCGGTGGCCCTGAGTTTCGACCCGGCGGGCACCACGGCGCGCCACGGCATCGCTGCCGTCGACATCGCGGACCTGGCGGCGGTGGAGGCTGCGATGTCCGCCTCCGGCCTGTTCGCCCTCGGCGGCGGCGGCCTGCTGCAGACCCACGACCGCTTCACCCTTGACGACCTCGATGACTTCGATGTCCCAGGCATCGGCAGCTACGTGCGGCCGCTGCTGATGGCGCGGCAGCTGGGCGTGCCCACCCTGCTGTGGGCCCAGGGGCTGGGACCGCTCGAAGGCGGGGAGCCGCGGGCGATCGTGCGTGATCTGTTCGACTGGGTCGACCATGCCTGCCTGCGGGACGCCGGATCGCTTGCGCTGCTGCGTGCCCTGGGCTCGCAGCGCGACTGCCGGGTGGCACCCGACCCGGCCTGGGCCTGGCCCCTGCCCGCGGTGGAGCCCCTGCCTGGCGCCGGCCCGGCACCGCGGCGCATCGCGATCGTGCCGCGCGCATGGCCTTCCGCGCCGGAATGGCCGCTGCGCCTGCAGCAGGCGCTGCAGGCCTCCGAAGCCGGGGCCGGAACCCACCTGGTCTGGCTGGCCAGCCAGACCGCCTCGGTGCCCGGGCGCGTCGCATCCGACATCGATTTCATCCGCTCCCTGATGGCTTCGTTCGAGGGGCGGTTCAGCCAGGAGCTGCAGGTCCACTCCGACGCGGCCGGTTTCACCCGGGCCCTGGCCGGCTGCCAGGCCACGATCGCCATGCGCCTGCATGCGCAACTGCTTTCGCTGAGGCTGGGCCTGCCGACGTTCTGCCTGGAGTACGACGCGAAGATGTCGGCCACCTCGGCACAGGCCGGGGTCGGCGAGGACGCGCGCCTCGACGTGTCCTCGCCAGCCGGTGACTGGAACACGCGCCTGCCGGCGTGGCTGGAGGCCACGGCCGGGCTGGCGCGCGCGCGCGGCGCGGCCATCGATGGCCTGGAGCGCGAGGCCCTGGCCCATCGCGAAGTGCTGCGCGAAGCCATCGCCGGTGCGGGGCGCCGCCCGCCGGCGCCGCGCTGGCCCGCGCCCGCGCGCGATTGGCTGGCGGCCTGGCATCGACGGCGCCTGGGACGGGAGCTCGAGGCCGTCCGCCTCGAGGCGGCGATGCGCGAGGCGCGGCTTTCTGAGCGGCTCGACGCCTGCGCCGAGGCACTGGCGGATGCGCGCGACCAGGCCGCTGCGCTGGGCGAAAACCTGCATGCCCGCGAGGTCGAGCTGGCGAGCCTGCAGGCTTCCCGGTCCTGGCGCCTGACCCGCCCGCTGCGTTCGCTTCGCCGGATGGCGAGCGGCCGCGGGGACGTGGCCGTGCCCGCGTCCGCGCCGACGCCTGCATCCGCGGCCCCGGCCACGACAGCCGGCGACCTCGACTGGGCGAGCTTCCAGGCGAAGGTGCTCTCCCGGCGAGGGGACTACCGGGGCGTCTTCGTGCAGGAATGCGTGATCGACTGGAATGTCGCCCTGTTCCAGCGCCCGCAGCACATCGCCCTGGCCATGGCGCGGGCCGGCTACCTGGTGATCTACCGCACCGGCAACTTCGGTGGCGACGACGTGCAGGGTTTCCGCGAAGTCTCGCCCGGCGTCTGGCTCACCAACCGCCCGGAAGTCGACGGGCTGGGCGGCGTGGTGCGTTCCATCTACAGCACCGGGCATTCACGCACGCCGGAGTCCCTGGCCGCCTGCCCGCGCGACAACGTGCTGGTCTACGAGTACGTGGACCACATCGATCCGCGCATCAGCGGCACGCCGGAGAACGTGGCGCGGCTGGCGGCGCTGCGGGATTGGGCGATGGGCGGCGGCGTCGACCTCGTCGCCGCGACCTCCCGCGTGCTGCATGCCGAGGCCTGCGCCGCGCTGGGGCCCGAGCGATGCCTGTTCGTGCCCAATGGCGTCGATACCCGGCACTACCGCGATCCGGCCCAGGCCAGCGTGGTGCTGCCGGAGGCCCTGCAGGCTTTCCGACGCCGGCATGCGCGACTGGTCGGTTACTTCGGTGCGATCGCGCCCTGGCTCTGGTACGACGCCCTGGCCGAACTGGTGGCCCTGCGTCCCGGGCTGGGTTTCGTGTTCATCGGTCCCGACTACTTCGGCGGCGCGGCCCGCCTGCCGGTGGCGCCGAACGTGCTGCACCTGGGGGCGGTCGACTACCGCGTGCTGCCAGCCCATGGCGCCGTCTTCGACGCCTGCATGATCCCGTTCGAGCCGGGCGACATCGCCCGCAGCACGTCGCCGCTCAAGCTGTTCGAATACTTCGCGCTGGAAAAGCCGGTGGTGGTGAGCTCGCAGATGATCGAATGCACGGTCTTCCCGGAAGTGTTCCACGGCGATTCACCGGCGACGCTGGCCGCCGCGCTCGACCAGGCCCTGGCGGTGGCGGGCGATGGCGGCTTCCGCGCCCGCCTGGCCACGCTGGCCGACCAGAACGACTGGGACCGGCGCGCGGCAAGGCTGGACCGGGCTGCCCGTCGGGGGGCGGTTCGCGCCGGGGCCTTATAATCCCGCGGTCGGCCACCTTCCCCCGGGGTGGCACCTCCCATCCCCCTGTTTCGAGGACTCCAGAATGACTTCCCAGCGCCACGGCATCGGCACCCGCGCCATCCACGCCGGCCAGAGCCCCGACCCGAGCACGGGCGCGGTGATGACCCCGATCTACGCCACCTCGACCTACGTGCAGTCCAGCCCGGGCGTGCACCAGGGCTTCGAGTACTCGCGCAGCCACAACCCGACCCGCTTCGCCTACGAGCGCTGCGTGGCCGACCTCGAGGGCGGCAGCCGCGGCTTCGCCTTCGCCTCCGGCCTGGCCGCCACCTCGACCGTGCTCGACCTGCTCGACTCCGGCAGCCACGTCATCTGCATGGACGACGTCTACGGCGGCACCTATCGCCTGTTCGAGCGCGTGCGCCGGCGCAGCGCCGGCCTGGACTTCAGCTTCGTCGACCTCGACGACCTGGCCGCGGTGGAAGCCGCGATCCGCCCGGAGACGAAGCTGATCTGGTGCGAGACCCCGACCAACCCGATGCTCAAGCTGGTCGACATCGCCCGCCTGGCCGAGTTCGCCCGCAAGCGCGGCATCCGGCTGGCGGTGGACAACACCTTCAGCTCGCCGATCCTGCAGCGTCCGCTGGAGCTGGGCGCGCACCTGGTGATGCACTCGGCCACCAAGTACCTCAACGGCCACAGCGACATCGTCGGCGGCATGGTGGTGGTGGGCGACGACGCCGAGCTGGCCGAGCAGATGGGCTTCCTGCAGAACGCCGTCGGTGGCGTGCAGGGCCCGTTCGACAGCTTCCTGGCCCTGCGCGGGCTCAAGACCCTGCACCTGCGCATGAAGGCGCACTGCGCCAACGCGCTGGAGCTGGCGCAGTGGCTCGAGACCCACCCGAAGGTGGAGAAGGTGATCTACCCGGGCCTGGCCTCGCATCCGCAGCACGAACTGGCGAAGAAGCAGATGCATGGCTTCGGCGGCATGGTCAGCATCGTGCTCAAGGGCGGCTTCGAGGCCGCGAAGCGTTTCTGCGAGCGCACCGAGCTGTTCGCGCTGGCCGAGTCGCTCGGCGGCGTCGAGAGCCTGGTCAACCACCCGGCCATCATGACCCACGCCTCGGTGCCGCCCGAGCGCCGTGCCGCGCTGGGCATCTCCGACGCGCTGGTGCGGCTGAGCGTGGGCGTGGAAGACGTGTCCGACCTGCGTGCGGAGCTCGAACGGGCGCTCGCCTGAGGCGCCGCGCATGAAGGCTGAACTCAATCAGCTGGCCGCGGAGGTGGTGGCGCTGCGCGAGCGCATGGAACAGGCCGCTGCCGCCCTGGCCGGGTCGCGCCTTGAGCTCGATGCCGCCCGCCAGTGCGCGAGGGACCTGGCCGAGGCGGTCGCGCGCGTCGAGGATCTGCAGCAGCAGCTCGATGACAAGGTGTTCCAGCTCGAGATGCTCCAGCGCGAGGCCGCGCGACTGCGCGAGGACTCGCAGCTGCTGGCCATGGTGCGCGCTTCGCGCTCCTGGCGCCTGACCCGCCCGTTGCGCGCCCTGGCGCGCCTGCTGCGCGGCGAATGGAATGCCGAGGCGAGCGCCAAGCTGCGCGCGGCGCTCCGCCCGGGCACGCCGCCCGCGCAAGCGCCGGCGGCGCGTCCGCCGGTGGCGGTCCCGGCCAGCCTTCCGCGGCAGGCGCCCGCGCCGGCCGGCGAGGAGCCTGTGTCCGCGGTTCCGGCCCGGATGCCTGCCGGCCCGCACCTGGCGGCCGCCCTCGCCGGCGTCCCCGATGTCTTCGTCTGGTCGGTCATCGACTGGCATTTCCGCATCCAGCGTCCCCAGCACCTGGCGCGGGCGCTGTCGGGGCGCGGGCACAGGGTGTTCTACGTCTCCAATCATTTCGTCGACAGCAGCGAGCCGGGTTTCACCGTCGAGCCGCTCGACGGGCAGGGCCGCCTGTTCCAGGTGCGGCTGCACCTGGCGGGTGCGCCTGCCATCTACCACGCGCTGCCCGACGAGGCGCAGCTGCGCGCATTGCATGAAAGCCTGGCGCGGCTGCTCGCCTGGTCCGGCACCGCGGCCAGCCTGTCGCTGGTGCAGCATCCGTACTGGAGCGGGCTGGTGCGCAGCGTGCCCAATGCCCGGGTCGTCTACGACTGCATGGACCACCATGCCGGCTTCGACAACAACGCCCCCGGCATCCTGCGCGCCGAACAGGCGCTGCTGGCCGATGCCGAGCTGGTGGTGGTCACCTCCGCCTGGCTCGAGAAGGAAGTGGCTCCGCAGGCGCGCTCGGTGGCGCTGGTGCGCAACGCCGGCGAGTTCGAGTTCTTCCGCGAGGCGCCGGCGAAGGTGTTCCGCGACGAGCGGGGCCGGCGCGTGCTTGGTTACTACGGTGCGATCGCCGAGTGGTTCGACGTCGCGCTCGTGCGCGAACTGGCGCTGGCGAACCCGGAGGCGCTGGTGCTGCTGGTGGGCAACGACACCATCGATGCCGCCGGCCAGCTGGCCGACCTGCCGAACGTGCGCTGCACCGGCGAGGTGCCGTACGCCGAGTTGCCTTACTGGCTGCATGGTTTCGACGTGGCCCTGCTGCCGTTCCGGGTGGTCCCGCTCACCCAGGCCACCAACCCGGTCAAGGTCTACGAGTACCTGGCCGGCGGCAAGCCGGTGGTGGCGGTGGACCTGCCCGAGATGGCCCAGTTCGGCGGCCTGGTGCGCACCGCGGGCGATGCCGCCGGTTTCGTGCGCGCGGTTTCCGCGGCGCTGGCCGGCGACGGCGAGCCGGCCGATGCCGTGGCGCGGCGCCAGGCCTTCGCCGCCAGCCAGACCTGGAGCCACCGTGCCGACGAAATCGACCAGGCCATCGCCGGCATCGTCGAGCCGCTGGTGAGCGTGGTGGTGCTCACCTACAACAACCTGGCCCTCACCCAGGCCTGCCTGTCGAGCATCGAGAAACACAGCGACTATCCATCGCTGGAGGTGATCGTGGTCGACAATGCCTCCAGCGATGGTTCACCCGAATGGCTGCGGCGCTGGGCCGCGGAGGCCTCGCCGGCCGGGCACCAGCGCCGGCTGCTGCTCAACGATGAAAACCTCGGTTTCGCGGCCGGCAACAATGTCGGCCTGGCCGCCGCGCGCGGCGAGGTGTTGGTCATGCTCAACAACGACACCTGCGTCACGCCCGGCTGGGTGCGGACGCTTTGCGCCCACCTGCGGCGCGACCCCGGCCTGGGCCTGGTCGGGCCGGTCACCAACAACATCGGCAACGAAGCGCGCATCAACATCGACTACAGCGACATGGACGAGATGGTGGTGCGCGCCGGCGCCTATACGCGAGCGCATCCGGGCCGGAACTTCCCGATCCGGACGGCGGCCTTCTTCTGCGTCGCGATGCCGCGTTCGACCTACGAACGCGTGGGCGGCCTGGACGAGGCCTTCGGGGTCGGCTTCTTCGAGGACGACGACTACTGCCGCAGGGTGGCCGACCTGGGCCTGGGCGTGGCCTGCGCCGACGACGTGTTCGTGCACCACTACCTTTCGGCGAGCTTCGACAAGCTCGCGGCCGAGCGCAAGCGCGAGCTGTTCGAGCGCAACAAGGCGATCTACGAGCGCAAGTGGGGCCCCTGGGCGCCGCATGTGTACCGGGATGGTGTGCACTGATGTCGCCGGCCGACGAAATCGCCAGCCTCAAGGCCCAGCTCGAACAGCGCCGGGCGGGCGACGAGGCCGTCCCGGCGCTGCTGGCCGAGGTGGACTACGCGCGCCGGCGCATCGCCTGGCTCGAGCACGAGCGCGACCAGATGGCGGCCGAACTGGCGCAGGGGGCGGGACTGGCGCGGCGCCTGGCCGACTTCGCGCGCGACGGCGGCGAGTGGAAACCGCAAACCGGGGCCGGGGTCCCGGATGCGCCGCCGCAGGGCGGCTCGCTTGACTGGCGCGGATTCCGCGAGCGCGCCCTGGCCCCGGGCCGGCGCTATCGCGGCATCTGGGTGCAGGAAAGTTCGATCGACTGGAACCATTCCCTCTACCAGCGCCCACAGCACATGGCCCTGGCGCTGGCGCGCCGGGGCTGGCTGGTGGTCTACCACACGACCAACGCCAGCCACGACCGCGTCGAAGGCTGGCGGGAACTGCTGCCCAACCTCTGGCTGACCAACGATCCGGCCTGCGACGCCATCGAAGGCGCGGTGCGTTCGGTCTACAACACCTCCTACGGCCAGCCGCTGCACACGCTGAAGCTGCGGCCGCGCGGAACGCGGATCGTCTTCGAGGTGGTCGACCACCTCGACGTGAGGATCCTGGGCACCGAGGATCGGGTGCGCCAGCAGTCGGCACTGCAGGCCTGGGCCTTCGACGAAGGCGCGGACCTCGTGGTGGCCACCGCGCGCGCCCTGCACGAGCCCGCGCGCGCCGTGCTTGGCGACGGGCGCTGCGTGCTGGTGCCCAATGGCGTCGACGTGCGGCACTACCGCAACCCGGCGCGCCTGGGCGCACCGGTGGATCCGCGCATCGCGGCCTTCCGCGAACGCTTCGGCCGCCTCGTCGGTTACTTCGGCGCCATCGCGCCCTGGCTCGACGTCGAAGCGATCGCCGGCCTGGCCAGGCTGCGGCCCGAGATCGGTTTCGTCTTCATCGGCCCGGACTACCAGGGCGCGGCCTCCCGCTTCCCGCAAGCCGACAACCTGCTCGCCACCGGCCCGCTGCCCTACGCGGACCTGCCGGCGAACGGCCGTTGCTTCCATGCCTGCCTGATCCCCTTCGAGGACGGCGAGGTGGCCCACACGACTTCGCCGCTGAAACTGTTCGAGTACTTCGCGCTCGGCAAGCCCGTGGTTGTTTCCCACAACCTCAGCGAGTGCCTGGGCTTCGACGGCGTTTTCGCCGGCACCGGTGCGCAGGGGCTGTCGGAGGCGATCGACCAGGCCCTGGTGGCGGCCACGCAGCCGGGTTTCGCCGCGCGGATGGCCGCGCAGGCCGACGCCAACAGCTGGGACGAACGCGCTCGCGTGCTGGAGGACGCGCTGGCCCGCACGCCGCCGCGGAGGCAGCGGGCGTGAGGCCGGCCTGGGCCGCGCGCTGGCCGCTGCGCCTGGCGCATGGGCTCGCGGCACCGCTGCTGCTGGTGCCGCTGGCGGCGCTGCTGGCCTGGGGCTGGCTCGACGTGGTCTACGGACCGCGGGCGCTGCTGCTGGACGCGATCGCCTGGCTTCCCGTTTCCGCGGGCATCGCGCTGGCGGCGCGCCGTGCCTGGCAGGCGTGGCTGGCCATGGGCCTGCTGGCGGCCGGGCTGCTGCTGGCGCATGCGCTCAAGCTGGCGATGATGGGCGTGCCCATCGTCGTCGCGGATGCCGGCAACGGCATCGAGCTGCTGCGCATCCTTCCCGGGTGGCGGCTCGTTATCGCCTGCCTGGCGGTCCTGGCCTGGCTGGGGGCGCTGCTTGCCGCCTTCCTCCCCGCACCGGGCCGCGCGGCCTGGCTGCTGCTGCCGCTGGCCTGGGCGGCGCTCGTGGCAGTGCAGTCCCCGACCATCGCCGCGGGCCTGGCGCCGGCAGGGGACGGGGTCGAGCCGACCCGCGCCCAGCGCCTGGCCAGCGAGGGCGGGGTGCTGTACCTGCTGCGCGACGGCGTGGCGCGGCGCGAGCAGTCGCGCCGCACCCCTGGGCTGGAAGAGGTGGAGGCAGCGATCGAGGCCTTGCACCTCGCGCCGGTGGATCCGGCGCCAGCGCCGCATTTCGTACCACGCAACGTGCACCTCGTGCTGCTCGAGTCGGTCTGGGACGTCACCGCGCTTGAGGCCTACCGGTTCTCCGACGATCCCTTCGATCCCCGTTTCCGGGCGCTGTGGGAGGCCGGCGGGAGCTCGCGCATGCTGACGCCGACCTTCGGTGGCGCCACCGCGAACGCCGAGTTCGAACTGCTCTGCGCCATGCCGGCCGTGCGCGACGCCGTGGTGTTCGAGGTCGCGCTGCGCCGGCCGGTGCCCTGCCTGCCCAGGCTGCTGCGCGAGGCTGGCTACCACACCGTGGCGGTGCATCCGTTCGAAGCCGACTTCTGGAGCCGCGACAGCGCCTACGAACTGCTGGGCTTCGAGTCCTACCGCGCCCGCGAGGCTTTCGAACTCGACGACCTGGACGGGAGCTACCTGTACGACGGCTCGACCTACTCGCAGTTCCGGCGCTGGCTCGGCGCCTCGGGCGACGGCCGGCCCCGCTTCAACTACGTGGTGGGGCTGAGCACGCACTATCCCTACCACCGCGATGCCACGCGCCGGCCGGACCGGGTGCGCGTGGAGCCGGCGGCGCCGATGCTGCAGGACTACGCCAACGCCGTGCGCTATGCCACCGAGGCTTTCATGGACCACGCCGGGGCCATCCTGGCCGAGGATCCCGACGCGCTGGTCATCGCCTTCGGCGACCATGCGCCGGTGCTGGGCGTCCAGCCGGACCCCTACCGCGTTTCGGGCCTGGACCTGCGCGCCGCGGCGGAATCCGTCGACGAGACCTTCGCGAAGGTCGCAGGCACGCCCCTGCTGGTCATCAACGGCCGGCAGGGACCGGTGTCGCTGGGCGAGGTGCCCATGCACCGGCTCGCGCCGCGCCTGCTGGCGCTGCTTGGCCCCGGCGCGCCGACCTTGCCGCAGGCCAGGACGGAAAGCCCCGAGGATTCGAACAGCGTCCGCGCCCGCCTCTATCTCTCCAACCTGATGGTGCAGGAGGAGACGGGGCGCTGGCGGGTCTGCCGGAGCAGCGAGCAGGACGGGCAGTGCCGCGAGGCCGCCGAGCGAAGGCGGCACTTCGCCACGCTGCGCGACGACCTGCTCCAGGGCGAGCAGTTCGCCCTGCGCCTGCTGGACGCAACGGCGCTCGGCGAGCCGACCGCCATGAAGATCGACGCCGAATTCCCGAGCTGCCAGTTCGACGTCGAGGATTGGGGGCCCAGGTTCGCCCGTGCCGGCGACGGCTTCAACGTGCAGCCGAATGGCGGCAGCACCTTCTGGATCAAGCTGCGCTCACCGGCGCGCGGCAAGCATCGGCTGCACGTGGACGGGAACGAGTCGGGCGTCCTGGTCGCCGGCCTGCTGGCTTCCGCGAACGTCGGCGACCCCGCCTGGCTGGACCGCCCCGGGACGTACCAGCTCGCCTGGTCGTGTGGCGAAGGCGCGGGCGGTACGCTGGGCGGATTCACGGTCACGCCCGCGCAGGGAGCGCCATGAGCCAGGATGAGTTCATCCTCGCCGAAGACGGTGCGCACGCGCACGACGGCCTGCTGGAGATCGGTCCGCGCTGGCGCGAGCTGGCGCTGGCGGGTGAGCTCTCGCGGGCCTTCATCCTGCTGGCCGGTGAATCCCTGCATGGCCCGGCCATGGTCGCCGGCGAGGAAGGCCTGGTCTGGCTGAAGGTCGGCCCGGGACTGCCGCAGATCAGCGCCGATGGCCTGGACGTGGAGCTGTGGCTGCAGGCCGGCGGCGGGATGCGGCGCCTGCTGTGCTGGCATCTGGCCAATGGCGACGTCGAAAAGCAGGAGCTGGCGGTTCCGCTGCCGCTTCCGGCCGGCACGCCCTACCGCCTGGTGCTGCGCTGTGGCGCCGGGCCGCAGGGCGACCCCTCGGCCGACTGGCTTGCCGTGCTTGAATGGGTGGCCGGTCCGGCCGGCCGCCTGTCGCTGCTGCGCGCGCGCTGCCACGGCGACTGGCGCATGCACAACGAAGTGGCGCATTTCAGCGGCGCCTACGACCGCGATTTCTACGCCGGCCGGCGCATCGAGCGAAGCGACGGCGGTGGCGCCGCCGGGATCCGCCGCCTGCCGGCCGACGCCAGCCACATTCCCGCCATCGACGGGGCGGCGCTGGCGCGCGACCTTGGAGACCCGGCGCCGATCCCGGGCGAGAATACCTTCGAGTATGCGCATCGCCTGCTTGGCCTGCTGCTGCCGCTGCCCGCGCCGGATTTCGCCGCCAGGCTGCGGGAGCGCCAGCAGCTCCGCGCCGGCCAGCCGTTGCGCATGCTGTCGCTTTGCGCCGGCGAGGCGGCGGTGGAGGGCATGCTGCTCGAACAGGCCGGCGTGCCGGTCCGGCTGTGCCTGGTGGACGTCAACGAGGGCCTGCTCGAACGGGCGTCGCGGCGCATGCCCGCGAACGTCGAGGTCGACCGTGTGCTCGCCAGCGTCAACGACATCGGGCCGGGCCTGGGCCGCTTCGATCTGGTCAACATCACCTCGGGCCTGCACCACCTTGTCGAGCTTGAGCGGGTGCTGGCCGCGATTGCCGCGATGCTGGCCCCCGGCGGCGAGTTCTGGCTGGTCGGCGAGCAGGTGGGCCGCAACGGCAACCGGCTCTGGCCGGACGCGCTGCGGGCCGCGGACGCGGTTTTCTCCGCCTGGCCGGACGACAAGCGCAGGAATGCCGGTACCGGCCGCATCGATGCCAGGCTGCCGCGCACCGATTTCGCCTCGGCCTGTTTCGAGGGCATCCGCAGCCAGGACATCGAGGAGCTGCTGGGCCGGTACTTCCTGCCGGTGGACGTGCACCTGCGCGACGCCTTCCTCTGGCGCCTGGTCGATCCCGCCTACGCCGGGAATTTCGACCTCTCCGACGCCGGCGACCGCCGCCTGCTGCGCGAGGCCGCCGTGGCCGAAGCCGTGCACTGGCTCGAGGGTGGCCGCGGCACCAGCCTCAACGGCGTGTTCCGGCCCAAGCGCGGCCTGGTGGCCGCCGCGGCGCCCTAAAGTACGATCCCGGGGCCGGGCCGGGAGTCGCTAGAATGGCGCCTTCCCGATCCCGAGGATTCCCATGACGCGTGCATCCAAGCTCTATCCGGACGCCCGGACCGCGCTCGAAGGCCTGGTGGCCGACGGGCAGACGCTCGCCGTCGGCGGCTTCGGCCTGTGCGGCATCCCCGAGGCCCTGATCGCCGCGCTGCGCGATTCGGGCGTCAAGGGCCTGACCGCCATCTCCAACAACGCCGGCGTGGACGGCTTCGGCCTGGGCCAGCTGCTGGCCACGCGCCAGATCCGCAAGATGATTTCGTCCTACGTGGGCGAGAACAAGGAGTTCGAGCGGCAGTTCCTGGCTGGCGAGCTCGAGCTCGAATTCAACCCGCAGGGCACCCTGGCCGAGCGCCTGCGCGCCGGCGGCGCCGGCATCCCGGCCTTCTTCACCGCCACCGGCTACGGCACGGTGGTGGCCGAGGGCAAGGAAACCCGCGAGTTCGACGGCAAGCATTACGTGCTCGAGACCGCGCTGCGTGCCGACGTCTCGCTGGTGAAGGCCTGGAAGGCCGACAAGGCCGGCAACCTGGTGTTCCGCAAGACCGCGCGCAACTTCAACCCGGCCTGCGCGATGGCCGGCAGGGTCTGCGTGGCGGAGGTCGAGGAGGTCGTCGAGGTCGGCGACATCGATCCCGACCACGTGCACCTGCCCGGCATCTACGTGCACCGCATCGTGCACAACCCCACCCCCGAGAAGCGCATCGAGCAGCGCACCGTGCGAGGAGCGAAGTAATGGCCTGGACCCGCGACGAAATGGCGCAGCGCGCCGCCCGCGAGCTCACCGACGGTGCCTACGTGAACCTGGGCATCGGCCTGCCGACCCTGGTGGCCAACCACATCCCCGAGGGCGTGGACGTGTGGCTGCAGTCCGAAAACGGCCTGCTGGGCATCGGCCCGTTCCCGACCGAGGACGAGGTCGACGCCGACCTGATCAACGCCGGCAAGCAGACGGTCACCGCCCGCGCCGGCGCCAGCTACTTCGGCAGCCACGACAGCTTCGCCATGATCCGCGGCGGCCACATCGACCTGGCCATCCTCGGCGCGATGGAGGTCACCGACCAGGGCGACCTGGCCAACTGGATGGTGCCCGGCAAGATGGTCAAGGGCATGGGCGGCGCGATGGACCTGGTGGCCGGCGTGCGCCGCGTGGTGGTGCTGATGGAGCACTGCACCAGGAACGGCGAGCCCAAGATCCTGCCCAAGTGCACCCTGCCGCTGACCGGCGTGGGCGTGGTCAACCGCATCATCACCGACCTGGCCGTGATGGACGTCACCGCCGACGGCCTGGTGCTGGTGGAAACGGCGCCGGGCGTCAGTGCCGACGAAGTGCGCGCGAAGACGGGCGTGCCGATGCGCGACGGGGCCTGATACCGATCAGCCCGCGATCGCGGCCAGCCGGGCGGCGAGGCGGTCGCTGATCGCGTCCCAGTGGAAATCCGCCACGGCCTCATCGCCGAGGTCGAAGCGCGCCGCCAGGCCGCCTTCGCGCTTGGCGCGCAGCAAGTCCTGCAGCGCCGCGCCGATGGAGGCGGGTTCGGCGGGCACCGCCAGGCCGCGGCGCGTTCGTGCCAGCAGTGCCGGCGCCGGGTCGGCCGCGTCGTGCACGACATGCAGGATCGGCCGCGCCGCGCCGAAGTATTCCTGCAGCTTGCCGGGCGATTGCGCAGTGCCGGCGTTGCCCACGCCCACCAGCACGTCGGCGCGGGTCTGCAGCGCCAGCGTGGCTTCGTGCGGGAGCTCGCCCGCCAGCACGATGGCCCCGGGATGCGCGCGCGCCGCCGCCAGCACCTCGGCCGGCATCTCGGGGCCGGCCAGCAGCAGGCGCACGCCGGGCGTGGCGACCACCGCGGCCAGCAGCGCGGCGGGATCGCGGAAGGGATAGAAGCGGCCGGTATAGACCAGCTGCAGGCCGTCGCCTGCCGGCATCGGCGCCACGGCGGCGTCGCCGAACCCCTGCGGCAGCACGGTTATCGCGTCGCGCGCGATGCCGTGGCGGCTGGAGAGCAGCTCGGCGGTGGCGGCATTGGTGGCGGCGACGGCGGCGGCGCCGGCGACCACGCGGGCCTCGAGCCGCGCCGCGGCACGGCGGAACTGCCGCGGCGTGTAGGGCGCCAGCACGGGGTCGGCGAGGTCGGCCAGCCAGGGCACGCCGGCGGCGCTCAGCGGCTCCGCCAGGAGCAGGCAGGCGGCAGGTTCGTGCATCAGCAGGGCCACGTCCGGACGCGACGCACGGCACAGCGCGGCCAGCTCGCGGCGGGCCGCCGGTACCCAGGCGGCGCGGCCGTCGGGGAAACGCAGCTGGTCGATGGCGCGGCGCGCCAGCGCCACCGCGCGGCCCTTCCAGTTGAGCGCGGCGGGCCCGGCGGAACCGTCGCCAACGCCGTCGCCAGCGCCCGCGTGGCCACCGCGGCGTGCGACCAGGCGGTCGAGCAGCGATTCGAAGGCGCCGGGCGAGGCACGATGCACCCGCACGTTGTCGGGCAGCGTGGGCAGGGACAGGCCGGGCAGGGCGGTTCGCGTGAGCACGTGTACTTCGGCCGCGCCGGCGGCGAGGCGGCGCGCGAAGGCCAGCGCGCGGATCGACTGCGGGCTGCGCACCGGCGGGAAGTCGTGCGCGACGACGAGCACGCGCCGCCCGCGCAGGGATTCGATGCCGGGGCGCGGGCGGTTCGTGGCCGGGCTCCTCAGGCGAGGGCGTCGGCCGGACGGCCGGCGATGATCGCGGCGATGCGGGCGGCGGCGCGGCCGTCGCCGTAGGGATTGTGCGCGCGCGCCATGGCGGCGTGAGCGGCGTCGTCGTCGAGCAGGCGCGTGGCTTCGGCGACGATGTGCGCGCGGTCGGTGCCGACCAGGCGCACCGTGCCCGCCTCGACGGCCTCCGGGCGCTCGGTGGTGTCGCGCATCACCAGCACCGGCTTGCCCAGCGAGGGCGCCTCCTCCTGGATGCCGCCCGAGTCGGTGAGGATCAGGTGCGCGCGCGACATCAGGTAGACGAAGGGCAGGTAGTCGAGCGGCTCGATCAGGTGCACGCCCGCCACGCCACCGAGGATGCGGTTCACGGGCTCCTGCACGTTCGGGTTCAGGTGCACGGGATAGACCACCTGGGTGTCGCCGCGCCCGGCGAGGTCGGCGATGGCCTGGCACATCTGCTCGAAGCCCTCGCCGAAGTTCTCGCGGCGGTGGCCGGTGACCAGCACCAGCCGGCGCGACGGATCGAGGAAGGGGAAGCGCGCGGCCAGCGATGCCGCCAGGCTGGCGTCGGCGTCGATCCGCGCCACCACCGACAGCAGCGCGTCGATGACGGTGTTGCCGGTGACGTGCAATTGCGCGGCCGGGATGCCCTCGGCCAGCAGGTTGTCGCGCGAGCGCGCCGTGGGCGCGAAGTGCAGCGAGGCCAGCGGCGCGGTGAGCCGGCGGTTGGCCTCTTCGGGCCAGGGCGCCTGCAGGTCGCCCGTGCGCAGGCCGGCTTCGACGTGGCCCACCGGCACCCGGGCGTAGAACGCCGCGAGCGCGGTGGCCAGGGTGGTCGAGGTGTCGCCGTGCACCAGCACCAGGTCGGGCTTGCGCGCGGCCAGCACGCCCGACATGCCGGTGAGGATGCGGGCGAACAGGTCGGGCAGGGCCTGGCCCGGCGCCATCACGTCCAGGTCGTCATCGGGCGCGAGCCCGAACAGCTCCAGCACCTGGTCGAGCATCTGCCGGTGCTGGGCGGTGACGCAGACCAGGGTTTCGACGCCCGGGGTGGCCTTGAGCGCGGACACCACGGGCGCCATCTTGATGGCCTCCGGACGCGTGCCGAAGACCACCATGACCCGGCGCATCGTCAAAGGGCCTGCTCCAGCTCCGGCACGATCTGGAACAGGTCGCCCACCAGGCCGATGTCGGCGATCTCGAAGATCGGCGCCTCGGGGTCCTTGTTGATGGCCACGATGGTGCCGGCGTCCTTGATGCCGGTCAGGTGCTGGATGGCGCCCGAGATGCCGATCGCCAGGTACAGCTCGGGGGCGATGATCTTGCCGGTCTGGCCCACCTGCAGCTCGTTGGGCACGTAACCGGCGTCCACCGCGGCGCGCGAGGCGCCCACGGCCGCGCCCATCCTGTCGGCCAGCGAGTAGATGATCTTGAACGCATCGGCCGAGCCGAGCGCGCGGCCGCCGGAGACGACCTTGGAGGCGCCCTGCAGGTCCGGGCGGTCGGACTTGCCCTGCTGCAGCTCGACGAAGCGGGTGTGCGAGGGCAGGCTGGCCTCGACCGACGCGGCCTCGATCGTCGCGCTGCCGCCGTCGCCGGCCTGCGGCCAGGACGCGGTGCGCACGGTGGCCACCACGGCCATCGAGGACGGCGCCTCGACGGTGATGATGGCGTTGCCGGCGTAGATCGGCCGCTTGAACACGTGCGAGCCTTCGACGGCCATCACGTCCGACACCTGGGCCACGCCCAGCAGGGCCGCGACGCAGGGCATCAGGTCCTTGCCGAAGGTGGTGGAGGGGCCGAACACGTGCGAATAGCCCGCGGCCAGCTTCGCCACCTGCGGCGCCAGCACCTGCGCGACCGGGTGGGCGTTGGCCGGGTTGGCGACGGTGATGACCTTGGACACGCCGTCGATCTTCGCGGCCTCGGCGGCCACCGCATCGGGCGAGTCGGCCAGCACGGCCACGTGGATCTCGGCGCCGGCGATGGCGCGCGCGCAGCTGACGCAGCGGGCGGTCGAGGCGTTGAGCTTGCCGCCGAGGTGCTCGGCGATGATCAGGATCTTGCTCATCTTCATCGTCTCCTTAGGCCAGGCCCTTGGCCTTGAGGGCCGAGACGAGCTCGGCGACGTCCTTCACCATCACGCCCTTGCTGCGCTTGGCGGGCGGGGCGTAGTGGGTGGTCTTGAGGTGGTCGCCCGACTCGACGCCGAGGTCGGCGAAGGCGATCGTCTCGAGCGGCTTGGACTTGGCCTTCATGATGTCGGGCAGCTTGATGAAGCGCGGCTCGTTCAGGCGCAGGTCGGTGGTGATGACGGCCGGCAGCTGCACTTCCAGCACCTCGAGGCCGGCGTCGACCTCGCGGGTGACCGTGGCCTTGCCGTCGGCGACCTCGACCTTGCCGGCGAAGGTGGCCTGCGGGCGGCCCCAGAGCGTGGCCAGCATCTGGCCGGTCTGGTTGGCGTCGTCGTCGATGGCCTGCTTGCCCAGCAGCACGATGTCCGGCTGCTCCTTCTCGACCAGCTTGAGCAGGGCGCGCGCGGCCGTCAGCGGCTGCACGGCCTGGTCGGTGACGACGTGGATGGCGCGGTTGGCGCCCATGGCCAGGCCGTTGCGCAGGTGGGCCTGGCAGTCGGCGGGGCCCATCGTGGCCACCACGACCTCGGTGGCGACGCCCTTGTCGCGCAGGCGCAGGGCCTCCTCGAGGGCGATGTCGTCGAAGGGGTTGGCGGAGAGCTTCACGCCCTCGGTCACCACGCCCGAACCGTCGGGCTTGACCTGGATGCGGACGTTGTAGTCCACCACCCGCTTGTAACCGACAAGAATCTTCATATCCGATGGGCTCCGATCCGGTGGGCGCCCGTGGGGAGCGCCCGCAAGTAGAATCGGCAATTCTACCTTGGCAGGCTGTGCCGGGGGCGTGCACGGAGCCGGGAAACCGTATGGTGGTGGAGCAGGCGGGGCAGGTGGCCGGGGCCGGCGAGGGCTACCGCCGCGACATCGATGGCCTTCGCGGCGTGGCGGTGCTGGCGGTGGTCCTCTACCACCTCGACCCGGGCCTGCTGCCGGGCGGCTACACCGGCGTGGACGTGTTCTTCGTGATCTCGGGTTTCCTGATCACGCGCATCATCGCGGCCGGGCAGGCCGCCGGCACCTTCAGCTTCCGCGACTTCTACCTGCGCCGCGTGCGCCGGATCCTGCCGGTGCTCCTGGTGGTGGTGGCCGCCACGCTGCTGACCGGTGCGCTGGTGCTGCTGCCGGCCGACCTGGAGTCGCTGGCGCGATCGGCGGCCTGGTCGCTGGCGGCGGCGGCCAACCTCCACTTCTGGCTGCAGCCGGACGGCGGCTATTTCGCCGACGCCAGCGCCGAGCAGCCGCTGCTGCACCTGTGGTCGCTGGGCGTGGAGGAGCAGTTCTACCTGCTCTGGCCGGCGCTGCTGGTCTTCCTGCTCGCGCGCGGCGGACGCGGCGCGGCGGCCTGGGCCAGCCTCGCGCTGGTGGTGGCGTCCTTCGCCTGGGCGGAGGCCATCAACGACACCGATCCACGCGCCGCCTTCTACCTGCTGCCTGCCCGTGCGGGCGAACTGCTGCTCGGCGCGCTGCTGGCCCTGCGTGGCCGCAGCCTGGCGTCCCCGGCCCGCGTCGGGTGGGCCGCCGAGGGCCTGGCCCTGGCCGGCCTGGCCGCGCTGGCCTGGTCCTTCTGGCGCCTCGACCACGACCACGCCTTCCCCGGCCTCTGGGCGCTGGTGCCCACGGCCGGCGCAGTCCTGCTCATCCATGCCGGCGGCGCCGGTTCGCGCCTGGTGGCGGCGGTGCTTGGCGGGCGCGCCCTGGTGGCGGTGGGCCTGGTCTCGTACTCGATCTACCTGTGGCATTGGCCGGTGCTGGCCTACATTCGCTACTTCAGCGGCGACGTGGGTCTGGTGGCGGGCGCCGTTTCGGTGGGCGTGATCGCCTTGCTCTCGGTGGCCAGCTACAGCTGGGTGGAACGGCCGGCGCGGCGCTGGCGGCCGGCGCCGCGGGCGCAGCTGGGCTGGCTGTACCTGTTTCCCGCCGGCGCCATCGCCCTGCTGGCTCTGGCCCTGGTGCAGACCCAGGGCCTGAAGGACGCGATCGAGGGGGCGCCCCGGTTCCAGGAGGGCCTGGCGCGGATAGACGCCGAGGCCCGCCCGGCCCTGGCCTTCGACATCAACTGCCAGCTCTCCGCCCACGACCCGGCGCGGCTCGACGACCCCCGTTGCCTGGTCGGCGGCGGCACCGAGGCCGGCATCCTCCTGGCGGGCGATTCCAACGCCGCGCAGCTGGTGGGCCTGTTCGAGGTGCTCTCGGCCCGGACCGGCCTGCCGGTGCGCAACCTGAGCCATTCGGTCTGCCCGCCCCTGTTCCAGGGGAGCTACTCCTTCCCTCCCTACAAGGCCGGCTGCGACGCCTTCCGGCCCTTCCTCGCCGAGGTGCTGGCCAGCGGACGCTTCCACACCGTGGTGCTGGGCGCGTCGTGGCGGCATTACGCCAGGGAGCCCAGCTTTCGCGCCGACCTCGAGGCCACGCTCGATGCCCTCGGGTCGGCCGGGCTGCGCGTCTTCCTTGTCGGGTCGATCCCGCACCACCCGGGATTCAACCGCCACTGCGAACGGCGGGGACTGCGGCTGGGTTGGGTGGATTGCAGCGGGCGCCTGCAGGGTCCCGACGAAGGCGAGCCGGAATGGAACCGCTGGCTGGCCGAGGCGGCGTCGCGGCGCTCCGGGGTGCACTACCTGTCCACGCACGCGCTGCTCTGCGCGCAGGGAGTTTGCCGCCCGGTGGTGGCTGGCGAGCTGGCTTACTTCGACGCGGGCCACCTGAGCATGGACGGCTCGCGCGCCCTGGGCCGCGAGTTGCTGGGGCGCGAAGAGCTGGCCGACTGGCTGGAAGTGTTCGGCGCCGATCGAAGCCGGGCGCCCTGACCTGAGGCAGGTCAAGCAGGGCCGCCCGACGCTGGTGCAGACTGGTGGCCCGTCCCGAGTCGCCGAGCCCGCGTGCCCTTCGACCTCCCGCCCGAATTCCTGGTGTTCGTGCTCGTGGGCATGGCCGCGCAGCTGGTGGACGGCGCCCTGGGCATGGCCTACGGCGTCACCTCCACCAGCCTGCTGCTGGCCCTGGGCCTGCCGCCGCCGGTGGCCAGTGCCAGCGTGCACGCGGCCGAGGTCGCCACCACCGGTGTCTCGGGCCTGAGCCATGGCCTCTTCGGGAACGTCGATCGCCGCCTGATGTGGGCGCTCGTTTTGCCGGGCGTGGCCGGCGCCGTGCTTGGCGCCTGGCTGCTCAGCCAGCTCGACTGGGCCTGGCTGCGGCCGCTGGTCTCTGCCTACCTGTTGGCCCTGGGCGCCCTGCTGGTATGGCGGGCCTGGCGCGGCCTGCGGCGCGAGCCGCGGATGCGCGGCCAGGGCCTGCTGGGCCTGTGCGCGGGCTTCCTGGACGCGGTCGGCGGCGGTGGCTGGGGCCCGCTGACCACCAGCAGCCTGATGGCCCGCCACCTCGAGCCGCGCATCGCCATCGGCACCGCCAACGCGGCCGAGTTCTTCGTCAGCCTGGCGGCCTCGGTGGTGTTCCTGGCGGCCCTGGGCATCAGCCACGTGCACGTGGTGCTGGGACTGCTGCTGGGCGGGGTGGTGGTGGCGCCGTTCGCCGCCTGGCTGGCCCGGCGCGTGCCGGCCCGGCCGATGATGGCCGTGGTCGGCCTGGTCGTCTGCGCGGTGAGCCTGTTCAACCTGCTGCGTTGATATCCTTCGGGCCATGAGCCTGCCCGATCTGACCCACCTCGACCGCCTCGAGGCCGAAGCCATCCACATCCTGCGCGAGGTCGCCGCCGAGTTCCGCAACCCGGTAATGCTCTATTCGGTTGGCAAGGACAGCTCGGTGCTGCTGCACCTGCTGGTGAAGGCCTTCCACCCGGCGCGCCCGCCGATCCCGCTGCTGCACGTGGACACGGGCTGGAAGTTCCGCGAGATGATCGAATTCCGCGACCGCCGCGCCGCCGAAACCGGCGTGGAACTGCGCACGCACACCAACCCCGAGGGCCTGGCGCAGGGCATCGGCCCCGTCAGCCACGGCGCCACCGTGCACACCGACGTGATGAAGACCCAGGCGCTCAAGCAGGCGCTCGACCAGTGGGGCTTCGACGCCGCCATCGGCGGCGCCCGCCGCGACGAGGAGAAGTCGCGGGCCAAGGAGCGCGTGTTCTCCTTCCGCACCGCCCAGCACCGCTGGGACCCGAAGAACCAGCGCCCCGAACTGTGGGACCTGTACAACGCCCGCATCCACAAGGGCGAGAGCGTGCGCGTGTTCCCGATCTCGAACTGGACCGAGCTCGACGTCTGGCTCTACATCTTCCGCGAGAAGATCCCGGTGCCCTCGCTGTATTTCGCCGCCGAGCGGCCGGTGGTCGAGCGCGACGGCGCGCTGATCATGGTCGACGACGAGCGCCTGCCGCTGCGCGAGGGCGAAGTGCCGGCGATTCGCCGGGTGCGCTTCCGCACCCTGGGCTGCTACCCGCTGACCGGCGCGATCGAATCCGAGGCCGACACGCTCGAGGCGATCATCGCCGAGATGCTGGTGGCCACCACCTCCGAGCGCCAGGGCCGGGTGATCGACCACGACCCGTCCGCCTCGATGGAGAAGAAGAAGCAGGAGGGCTATTTCTGATGGCCGGCATCGACCATGCGGCGGCCGTCGCCGCCTACCTGCACCAGCACGAAACCAAGGGCCTGCTGCGCTTCATCACCTGCGGCAGCGTCGACGACGGCAAGTCCACGCTGATCGGCCGGCTGCTGCACGACACCAAGCGCCTGTTCGACGACCAGCTGGCGGCGCTGGAGTCCGACAGCCGGCGCCACGGCACCCAGGGCGACGAGATCGACTTCGCCCTGCTGGTCGACGGGCTGGCGGCCGAGCGCGAGCAGGGCATCACCATCGACGTGGCCTACCGCTTCTTCGACACCGAGCGGCGCAAGTTCATCGTCGCCGACTGCCCGGGCCACGAGCAGTACACCCGCAACATGGCCACCGGTGCCTCCACGGCCGACCTGGCGGTGGTGCTGGTGGACGCGCGCAAGGGCCTGCTGACCCAGACCCGCCGGCACAGCTACATCGTTTCGCTGCTGGGCATCGGCCACGTGGTGCTGGCGGTGAACAAGATGGACCTGGTGGGCTACGACCAGGCCGTGTTCGACGACATCGTCGCGGGCTACCGCGAACTGGCCGCGCAGCTGGGCATCGGGCACGTGCAGGCGATCCCGCTCTCGGCCCTGAAGGGCGACAACATGACCACCGCCTCGGCGGCGATGCCCTGGTACGCCGGGCCGAGCCTGCTGGGCCACCTGGAGACGGTGGACACCCGCCGCGAGGCCACCGACCCCGGCTTCCGCATGCCGGTGCAGTGGGTGTGCCGCCCGGACCAGGATTTCCGCGGCTTCGCCGGCACCATCGCGGCCGGCGAAGTGGCGCCGGGCGACCCGGTGGTGGTGCTGCCCTCGGGCCGGCGCTCGCAGGTGGCGCGCATCGTCACGCCGGGTGGCGACCTGCCGCGCGCCGGCCGCGGCCAGCCGGTGGTGCTCACGCTCGCCGACGAACTGGACGCGAGCCGGGGCGACGTGCTCGCCGCCGCGGGCGCGCCGCCGCAGGTGGCCGACCAGTTCGCCGCGCACGTGCTGTGGATGGGCGAGCAGCCGCTGCTGCCGGGCCGTCCGTACTGGCTGAAGATCGGCACGCGCACGGTCGGCGCGCAGATCACCGAGATCAAGCACAAGATCGACGTGAACTCCCAGGCCGAGCTGGCCGCCAAGCACCTCGAGCTCAACGAGGTGGCGGTGTGCAACCTCAGCCTCGACCAGCCGATCGCCTTCGAAAGCTACGAAACCAGCCGCGCGCTGGGTGGCTTCATCCTCATCGACCGGCAGAGCAATGCCACGGTCGGCGCCGGTACGCTCGACTTCGCGCTGCGCCGGGCCGCCAACATCCACTGGCAGCACCTGGACGTGGACAAGGCCGCGCGCGCCCGCTCGATGGGCCAGACGCCGCGCTGCCTGTGGTTCACCGGCCTCTCGGGCGCGGGCAAGTCGACCATCGCCAACCTGCTCGACAAGCGGCTGCACGCGATGGGCCTGCACACCACCATCCTCGACGGCGACAACGTGCGCCACGGCCTGAACAAGGACCTGGGCTTCACCGCCGAGGACCGCGTCGAGAACATCCGGCGCGTGGCCGAGGTGGCCAAGCTGATGGTGGACGCCGGCCTGATCGTGCTGGTGAGCTTCATCTCGCCGTTCCGGGCCGAGCGCCGGCTGGCGCGCGACCTGTTCGAGCCGGGCGAGTTCATCGAGGTCTTCGTCGACACGCCGCTGGCGGTGGCCGAGCAGCGCGACGTCAAGGGCCTCTACGCGAAGGCCCGCGCCGGCCAGATCAAGAACTTCACCGGCATCGACTCGCCCTACGAAGTGCCCGAGAACCCCGAGATCCGCCTGCTCGCCGACCGCACCGACGCGGCAGCCATGGCCGAGTCGATCATGGCCCACCTCCAGGCCACGCCCGAGGGGCTATGACTGCGTTTCCCGCCTACGCAAGCTTTTCGAGGCGCTGGCGCAGGGCATCGGCGAATCGCGCCGCCGCGCCCTCGCCGTAGGGCAGGAACACCGACGGTTCGGTGACTTCGAGCTCCAGCAGCTTCGACCCCTCGGCCGAAGGCAGCAGGTCGATGCGCGCGTAGGCCAGCGTGCCGAAGGGCAGGGCGGCCAGCACCTTGTCGGCGACGGCGCGTTCGGCGGCGCCGGGTTCGCGCGGCTGGATGTGCTCGTCCTTGAACAGTGCCTGGGTCGGGTCCTCGCCGCGGCGCAGCAGCGGCGCCTTGCGGATGGCGTGGCTGAACTCGCCCTCGAAGTAGAGCAGGGCGGTCTCGCCGTCGGTGTCCACGGCGTGCAGGTAGGGCTGCACCAGCACGTGGCGGCCGGCGTCGAGCAGGCGCCTGGCGTGGGCGATCGCGGCCTCGCGGTCCTCTCGAAGGTAGCGCTGCGCGTCGCGCGAGCCCGCGCCGACGCAGGGCTTGACCACGAACTCGGCCAGGTCGGGCAGGCCCGCCGGATCGTCGCCGGGTGCGAGGTAGTGGCTGTCGATCACCGGCACGCCGCGCGCGGCGAGATCGCCGAGGTAATGCTTGTCGGTGTTCCAGCGCACGACCTCGGGCGGGTTCCAGAGCCGCGAGAGCGCATCGACGCGATCGCACCAGGCCAGGAACTCCGGCAGCCGGTCCATGTAGTCCCAGGGCGAGCGCAGCAGCACCGCGTCGAAACGACCCCAGCTGACCGTCGGGTCGTCCCAGGCCACGATCGACACCGTGATACCCGCGGCCTCGCAGGCCTCGCGCAGCGGCTCGAGGTCGCCGTCCTGGCCCATCGAAGCGATGGCGGTGGCGAGCGCGAGCTTCACAGGTTCTGGTAGTTCGGCCCCGAGCCGCCCTCAGGGGTGACCCAGGTGATGATCTGGTACGGGTCCTTGATGTCGCAGGTCTTGCAGTGCACGCAGTTGGCGGCGTTGATCTGCAGCCGCTTGCCCTGCTCGTCCTGCACGATCTCGTACACGCCGGCCGGGCAGAAGCGCTGGCAGGGGTTGCCGTATTCCTCCGCGCACTGGCTGATGCAGATGTCGGTGTTGGCCACCTTCAGGTGCACCGGCTGGTCCTCGTCGTGTTCGGTGGCGGCGAAATACACGCCGGCCAGGCGGTCGCGCGGCGGCAGCGTGCGTTCGACATAGTCGCGCCTGGGCTTCTCGGCCTCGTCGAGCTTCTGCAGCGAGCTCCAGTCGGGCTTGCAGCGCCAGGTCCAGGGCGAGAGACCGGCGGTGGCGGTCTCCCAGGCCGAATTGAGCAGGCCGAACCACAGGCCCTTCTTGAAGCCGGGCTTGATGTTGCGCACCTTCTTGAGCTCCGCCATCACCGGCGAGGCGCGCAGCCTGGCATCGAAGCCGGCGGACGCCGGCGCGTCCTGCGCGGCCAGGTGTTCGGCGGCCAGCATGCCGCTGCGGATGGCCTGGTGCGTGCCCTTCACCTTCGGCACGTTGAGCAGGCCGGCGGTGTCGCCGATGAGCAGGGCGCCGGGCATCTCCACCTTCGGCAGCGACTGCCAGCCGCCGGTGACGATGGCGCGGGCGCCGGCGCTGAGGATCTCGCCGCCCTCGAGCAGCGGCTTGACCATCGGGTGGTGCTTGAACTGCTGGAAGGCCTCGTAGGGCTGGTAGTTCGGGTCGCGGTAGTCCAGGCCGGACACGTAGCCGATCGCCACGCGGTCCTTGTCGAGGTGGTAGATGAAGCTGCCGCCGTAGGTCTTCGTATCCGCCGGCCAGCCGAAGCTGTGGAAGATCTTGCCGGGCTTCACCCGGCCGGCGGGGAGCTGCCAGAGCTCCTTGATGCCGATCGAGAAGTTCTGCGGGTCGGATTCGGCGTCGAGGCCGAACTTGCGGACCAGTTGCTTGGTCAGGTGGCCGCGCGCGCCCTCGGCCAGCACGGTGACTTTCGCCCGGATGTCGATGCCCTGGGTGTAGCCCGGCTTGTGCGAACCGTCCCTGGCCACGCCCATGTCGCCGATGCGCACGCCGCAGACCGCGCCGGCCTCGTCGAACAGCGGCTCGGCGGCGGCGAAGCCCGGGTAGATCTCCACGCCCAGGGCCTCGGCCTGCGGCGCCAGCCAGGCGCACATGGCGCCAAGCGAGACGATGAAGTTGCCGTGGTTGGCCATGCCCGGCGGGATCACCGGGAACTTGGTCCCGCCGGTCCTGGTCAGGTGCCAGAACTCGTCTTCGGCGGCGGGCACGCACACCGGCGGCGGGTTGTCGCGCCAGCCGGGCAGCAGCTCGTCGAGCGGGCCGGGTTCGATCACCGCGCCCGACAGGATGTGCGCGCCGATGGTCGAGGCCTTCTCGATCACGCAGACCGACAGCTCCGGTTTGAGCTGCTTGAGCCGGATCGCGAACGACAGGCCCGCCGGGCCGGCGCCCACGGTCACCACGTCGTATTCCATCACGTCACGTTCACTCATTGCGGCTGCTCCGTACGCTGAAGCACGGATTGTCGCGGTTTGCCCGCGGACGGGCAATCAAGGACACTCTGGCCAGTCCCGCCACGGAATGCGCCACGCATGACCGCAAGCCCCGACGACCTGCGCCAGGCCCCGCTCTACCGCGTGCTGCACGCCCTGGCCAGGGACGAAACCAGCAGCGAGGCCCTGACCGGGGCCTGCCTGGCGGCGATCGCCCGCGACGGCCATCTCAACGCCTGGACCTGGGTGGACGCCGCCGGTGCGCTGGCCGCCGCCCGCGCCAGCGATGCCCGTCGCGCCGAGGGCAAGCCGCTGGGCCGCCTCGATGGCGTGCCGATCGCGATCACCGACGCCTTCGACGTGGCCGGCATGCCCACCAGCCTCGGCCTGCCCGGCCACCCGGGCCTGGCCGCGGAGGACGCGCACGTGGTGCGGCGCCTGCGCGGCGCCGGTGCGGTGTTCCTGGGCAAGACCAACCTCGACGAAGCCGCCTTCGGTACCGTCGGCCGCAACCCGCATTTCGGCGACGTGCGCAACCCGCTGCTGCCCGGCCGCGCCGCCGGTGGCGCCTCGGCCGGTTCGGCCGCGGCCCTGGCCGCCGGCCACGCGGTGGTGGCGCTGGGCACCGACACCCTGGGCGCCGTCCGCATTCCGGCCGCCTTCTGCGGGCTGGTCGGCCACAAGCCGACGCTGGGCGAACTCAGCGCCCGCGGCATGGCGCCGGCCCTGCGCCGGCTCGACTGCCCGGGCCTGCTGGCGCGCGCCGTGCAGGATGTCGGCCTGGTGCTGCCGGTGCTGGCCGGCTACGACGCCGGCGACCCGCGCTCGCGCAAGCGCCGCGTGCCGCTGGCGCCGCCGGACTGGGTGCCGGGCGAGCTCAAGGCCGGCGTCGTCTCCGACCTGGGCGCGCTGGGCGTGGACGCCGGCGTGGCCGAAAACTTCAGCGCCATCATGGCGCGGGTGGCGCCGGTGTTCGGCAGCGCGCTGCCGGTGGCGCTGGAAGTGGCGCCGCTGGAAGTGGCCGCCACCCGTCGCGCGGCGTTGTTGCTGATGGAGGCCGAGATCCTGGCCGCGCACGAGGCCCGCCTCGGCGGCGCTTCGGCGAGGCTGCGCGGCCTGCTCGACTTCGCGCGCCGCAAGTCGGCCGCCGATGCCGCCGCCGCGCATCGCCGCCTCGACGGCCACGTGGTCCAGGTGCGCCGGCTGTTCGAGCAGTTCGACGTGCTGCTGCTGCCGACCGTGGCCGCGCCGCCGCCGGCCTGGGGTGCCGAGGAGCCCGCCAACCTGGCCGACCTCACGGCGCTCGCCTCGCTGGCGGGTTGCCCTGCGCTGAGCCTGCCGCTGCCGGACGGGCTCGGCCTGCAGCTGGTGGGCGCGCCGGGCAGCGACCTGCGCCTGCTCGAACTCGCCCAGGTCCTCGCTTCCGTCGCCGATACCGGCGAATGATTTTTGCCACGGATGAACACGGATAAACACGGGTAGAGCAAGAGCAACTTCAAGTTTTTTCCGATCTTGTCCGTGTTCATCCGTGGCCAAAACCCCTCTCCCCGAAGGATTCGAACTGCGCGAAGGCTGGCTGCAGCCGGGCGAGGCGGACGCGTTGTTCGAGGCGCTGATGCAGCAGGTGCGGTGGGAGGTGCACCGGATCGTGATGTTCGGGCGGCCGGTCGATTCGCCGCGGCTGAGTTGCTGGATCGGCGACCCGGGTACGGGCTACGTCTACTCGCGCACGCGCTTCGAGCCGCGGCCCTGGCCGCCGGCGCTGGCGGCGCTGCGGCAGCGCGTGGATGCCGCCGCGGGCGTGGCCATGAACAGCGTGCTGGCCAACCTCTACCGCGACGGCCGCGATGCCATGGGCTGGCACAGCGACGACGAGCCCGAACTCGGGCCGCGGCCGGTGATTGCTTCGCTCAGCCTGGGCGGCACGCGCCGTTTCGCCGTCAAGCATCGCCGCGACCCGGATCGCAAGTTCACTCTGGAATTGCCGCACGGCAGCCTGCTGCTGATGCACGGCGACAGCCAGGCGGCGTGGAAGCATGCCTTGCCGCGCACCGCGCGGCCGGTGCGGCCCCGCATCAACCTCACTTTCCGGCGGGTTCTTCCGCCGCCCGGCGCCGGGCGCTGATCGCGCGCTCGCCCTCGACCAGGGTCCAGCCGACGATGTCGGTGCCGACCCGCGCCATGGCTTCGCCGAAGGCCGCCACCACCGGCTCGATCTTCTCGCCGGCCGGGGCCACCTCGGTGCGGAAGCGGCGGGCGGCGACCAGGCCGCCGCCCTGGCCGAACTTCACCAGCCGCGCCTGGATCTCCACCACCACCATCGGCCTGCCATCCACGTAGACCGTCTCGAAGGCGCGCAGGTCGGTGAACAGGCCGAAGTCGCCGCGGCCGCCGCCCCAGCTGCTGACCCCGGTGATCTTGCCGGAGTCCTCGAAGGCCTCCGTCAGCGCCAGCTGCATCATCTCCGGGGCGGTGTCGGCCCAGCGCGCGCCCTTGTAGGTCTGCAGGCGGTCGGGCGTGGGACGCACGGCGATGCGCTGGGAGTCGAGCAGGGCGTGCGCGCCGGGCGAGCCCAGCGTGAGCCGCCAGTCCACCGACGGCCAGGACGGGTCGGCCTGGGTCCGGACCTGCGGCGCGAAGATGCTGACCTCGGTCTTCGGGCCACCGATGGCGCAGCCGGCCAGCAGCAACAGCGCGGCGACGGGGGCGAGGCGGGAAGCGCGGCTCATGGTTCGAACTCCTCGGGTTG
The DNA here is from genome assembly GCF_003024235.1 of Arenimonas caeni. Lineage (GTDB taxonomy): Bacteria > Pseudomonadota > Gammaproteobacteria > Xanthomonadales > Xanthomonadaceae > Arenimonas > Arenimonas caeni. Next base: position 131,166 of record NZ_KZ679086.1, read on the forward strand.
TTCGCGGCCCAGCAGGTAGCCGGCCGGGTTGTTCTCGAGCTTGTTGGCCAGGTCGTCGATCTCGCGGATCAGGCCGCGCAGCTGGCGCATGGTCGGGCCGACCTCGCCCAGGCCTTCCTGGCTGAACTCGCCCCAGGCCTCGCGGTTGTCCTCGAGGATGCCGTTGGCGTTGCGGCTGGCGGCCTCGAGCTGGGCCAGGGTGGCATCGAGCCGGGCCACCAGGCCGGGCAGCTGTTGCACCACGCCCTGGTCGAGCGTGGCGATGGCGCTGTCGGCGTTGGCGAGCGTGGAGTCGAGCTTCTCGCTGGCGGCGCGGGCATTGCGCAGCAGCGCGGCGATCTCCCCGCGTTCGGCCGAGATGGCGCCGGTGATCTGGTCGAGCTGGTCGAGGGTGCGGGTGATGCGCTCGACGTTGGCATCGCTGAGCAGGCGGTTGATCCGCTCGACGATCTCGTTGGCGCTGGCGGCGATGTTCTGCAGGGCCGAGGGCTCGGTGTGGATCACCGGCACGTCCTTGCCCGAGCCGCCCTCGAGCAGCGGTGCGCCGGGACTGCCGCCGGTGAGCTGGATCACCGACACGCCGGTCAGGCCGGTCATGGTGAGCTTGGCGCGGGTGTCGGTCTTGACCGGGGTGTCGGCGGCCAGGCGGATGCGCGCCACCACCTTGCGGGGGTCGTCGCGCATCAGCGACAGGTCGCGGACTTCGCCGACGCTGATGCCCGAATACAGCACCTGGCTGCCCGTGCTCAGGCCGGTCACCGCCTCCTGGAAGACGACGTCGTACTCGGCGTAGGACTTCTCGGTGGTGTACTTGGCCATCCACAGCGCGAACAGCACCGCGAACAGGCAAACGGCGAGGGTGAAGGCGCCGATCAACACATGGTTGGCGCGGGTTTCCATCTCAAGCCTCCTTGGCCAGGGCGGCCTGCGCGGCGCGTCCGCGCGGGCCGTGGAAATACTCCTGCACCCACGGGTGGTCGAAACGTTCGACCTCGGCCAGCGGGGCGTTGACCAGGACCCGCCGGTCCGCCAGCACCGCGACGCGGTCGCAGATGGCGTAGAGCGTGTCGAGGTCGTGGGTGATGAGGAACACGGTGAGCCCCAGCGCGCGCTTGAGCGTGAGGATCAGCTCGTCGAAGGCGGCGGCGCCGATCGGGTCGAGGCCCGCGGTCGGCTCGTCGAGGAAGAGCAGGGTGGGGTCGAGCGCCAGCGCGCGGGCGATGCCGGCGCGCTTGCGCATGCCGCCGGAAAGCTGCGAGGGCAGCTTGGCGCCGGCATCCTCGCCCAGGCCGGCCATGCGGATCTTGAGCATGGCCAGGTCGTGCACCATGTCCTCGGGCAGCTCGGGGTAGTGTTCCTTGAGCGGCACCGAGACATTCTCGGCCACGGTGAGCGATGAGAACAGCGCGCCGTTCTGGTAGAGCACGCCGGTGTTGCGCTCGATCAGGCCCGACTCGCGCGCCCGCACCGACAGCGCGTCGACGCCCAGCACTTCGATGCTGCCGGCCTGCGGCGTCCGCAGCCCGAGGATGGCGCGCATCAGCACCGACTTGCCGGTGCCCGAGCCGCCCACCACGCCCAGGATCTCGCCGCGGCGCACGTCCAAGTCGAGCCCGTCGTGCACGACCTGCTCGCCGAAGGCGTTGCGCAGGCCGCGCACGCTGATCGCCGGTGCGTCGTTGCCGGGCAGCGCGCTCACCAGTTCATCTCCATGAACCACATGGCGGCGAAGGCGTCGATCAGGATCACCAGCGAGATGGTCTGCACCACGCTCGAGGTGGTGCGTTCGCCCACCGATTCGGCCGTGCCCTTGACCTGGAAGCCCTCGAGGCAGCCGATCAGGGCGATCACCGCCGCGAAGATCGGCGCCTTCGCCACGCCGACCCAGAAGTGGCGGATCTCGATGGTGTCCTGAAGGCGCTGCAGGAACATGTCCGGGCTCATGCCCAGGTTGGCCACCGACACCGCCATGCCGCCGGCGATGCCGGCCACCATGGCCAGGAAGGTCAGCAGCGGCAGCATCACCAGCAGGGCGAACAGCCGCGGCAGCACCAGCAGTTCCACCGGGTCCAGGCCCAGGGTGCGGATGGCGTCGATTTCCTCGCCGCTCTGCATGGCGCCGATCTGGGCGGTGAAGGCGCTGGCCGTGCGGCCGGCGAGCAGGATGGCGGTGAGCAGCACGGCGAACTCGCGCAGGAAGGCGATGCCCACCAGCTCGACCACGAAGATCTCGGCGCCGAAGTCGCGCAGCACCGTGGCGCCGAGGAAGGCGATCACCGCGCCGACCATGAAGCTCAGCAGCATCACCAGCGGCACTGCGTCCAGGCCCACCTGCTCCATGTGGTGCACGGTGGGCGTGAGGCGGAAACGGGCGGGGCGCAGCAGCACGCCGAGCGTGGTCTTGAGCGTGAGGCCGAGGAAGCCGACCAGGGCCAGCACTTCGCTGGTGTAGTCCTCGACGGCGTACCCCATGCGCTCGAGCATGCGCCGGAAGCCGTAGTCCTTGCGCGACTCGCGCGGCGGGTTCTCGCAGATCGAGCGCACGGTCTCGGTGAGCGGCTGGTGCATCGGCTTGACGTCCACCGTGGCCAGGCCCAGGCCGACCTTGACGGCGTAGCGCGAGAGCATCATGGCGCCGGCCGAGTCGAGGCGACCGATGTCACGGCCGTCGATGTCCTCGGCCGAGGCGGGGGCCGAGTCGATCAGCGCCAGCATTTCCCGGGCATGGGCCAGGGTCCAGTCGCCGCGGGCGATGAGGATGCCCGGGTGGCGTTCGCTGGTGTCGATGCGTGGAGCTTCGCTCATGGGCTCGTCAGTGGCGGCAGGGCCGGGGCATCAGGCTCAGGATAGCCGATTCGTGCCATCCTTCCCCGCCATGAACGCCCCCGTGCTCATCCCCGGCTCCGACTACGAAGCCCGGACCAATTTCGTCACCGAGCTGGCCTCGCGCCTGCACGCCTACGGCACCACGGCCCAGCGCCTGGAGGCGGCGATCGAGGCCGTGGCGAACCGGCTCGGGCTCGACTGCGAGATCTGGTCCAATCCCACCGGCATGATCCTCAGCTATGCCGACCCGGTGCGCGGCCAGCAGAACGGCATCACCCGCGTGATCCGGCTCGAGCCGGGCGAGCAGAACCTGGCCAAGCTGGCGGCCACCGACCGCATCGCCGAGGACGTGCTGGGCGGCCGGGTGGAGCTGGCCGCCGGCCTGGACGCACTGCGCGCCCTGGACCGGCCCGAGCCCCGGCGGGCCCGCCTGCTGGCGATGCTGAGCTTCGGCCTGTCGGCCAGCGCGGTGGCGGCGCTGCTGGGCGCCAACGCGGCCGGCGTGGCCACGGCCGGCGGCATCGGCCTGGTGACCGGCGTGCTGGCGGTGTCGGCGGCGCAGCGGCCGCGGCTGAACGAGGCGCTGGAGGCGATCGCGGCACTGGTGGCCACGCTGCTGGTGGCGGCGGTGGCGAGCTTCGTGGCGCCGGTGCCGGTCAAGACCATCATCGTGGCCTCGCTGATCGTGCTGATGCCCGGCCTGATGCTCACCAACGCGGTCAGCGAACTCTCGGCCCGGCACCTGGTCTCGGGCACGGCGCGCTTCTCCGGCGCGCTGATGATCCTGCTCAAGCTGACCTTCGGCACCGTGGCCGGCATGCAGCTCGTGCGGCTGCTGGGCTGGCAGCCGCAGGAAGCGGCGGCGCTGCCGCCGGCCCTGCCGGTCGAGCTGGCGGCGCTGGCGGTGTCGGCCTTCGCTTTCGCGGTGCTGTTCCAGGCCGCGCGGCGCGACTACCCGCTGGTGATGGCCTCGGTGCTGCTCGGCTACGGGCTCACGCGCCTGGGGGGCGAGGTGCTGGGCCTGGCCTCGGAGAGTTTCGCCGGCGGCGCCTTCTTCGCGGGCATGGGCGTGGCGGCGATAAGCAATGCCTACGGCCGCCTGTTCAATCGCCCGGGGGCGCTGATCCGGGTTCCGGGCATCATCCTGCTGGTGCCGGGCAGCATGGGTTTCCGCAGCCTGAACTTCGTGATGGAGCGCGACGTCTTCCTGGGCCTGGACACCACCTTCGCCCTGCTCTCGGCCCTGGTGGCGCTGGTCGCCGGGCTGCTGTTCGGCAACCTGCTGGTGCCTTCGCGCCGGAACATCTAGTTCTTGCCACGGATGGACACGGACAAGCACGGACAAGGCAAGGGCGGGTTTGAGATTTATCCGCTCCTATCCGTGTCCATCCGTGTTTGTCCGTGGCAAGAGCCGCCTCAGCCCTTGATGGCGAAGTCTTCGAGTTTCCTGCCGCGGGCCAGTTCGGCCGCCAGCCACTTGGGCGCCATGCCGCGGCCGGCCCAGGTCTGCTCGGGATTGGCCGGGTTGCGATACTTCGGCGGCACCTTGGCGCCCTTGGCGGCGGACTTGCGCGCCGGCGCCTTCCTGGCCGCCACGCCGGCCTTCTCGCGCACCATGCGGCCGGTGCCGAAGAGTTCGTCGATGCTGTAACCCTCGGCCTTGGCCAGGGAGATGATCTTCTTGCGCACCGCCGCCACCGGCTTGCGCCTGGCCAGGGTCTTCTTGCGCTTGCTGGCCTGGGAAATCAGGGCCTGGAGTTCCTTGGCCGAAAGGCCTTCGAGATTGATGCTCATGGGCTTGGCTGCCTTGCAGATGGGGTATCGGGGGTTTCCCGGAAATGCCGGGCGATACCCATCTTAACGCGCGCCGGAGCCAGGGCGAAACCCGCGGCGAGGTTTCGCCGGGGTTTCCCACCAGGTTTTGGGTGGTTTTCTCAGGCCAGCCCGAGGCGGGCCCGCAGGGCGGCCCGGTCGAGGTTTTCACTGTCGCTGGCGCGGCGCGCCCGGTACTCGAAGGTGCCGGCCTCGAGGCCACGGCCCGACACCACCACGCGGTGCGGGACGCCGATGAGCTCGATGTCGCCGAACATCACGCCCGGGCGCAGGCCGCGGTCGTCGAGCACCACTTCCAGGCCGGCGGCGGTGAGTTCGTCGTACAGCGCTACGGCGGCCTCGGCGACGGCCGGGTCGTCCTTGGGGTTGATCACGCACACGGCCACCTGCCAGGGCGCCATCGGCTCCGGCCAGCAGATGCCGTTGGCGTCGAAGTTCTGCTCGATGGCGGCGGCGACGATGCGCGAGACGCCGATACCGTAGCAGCCCATGTGCATCACCCGGGCCTTGCCGTCGGCGTCGAGCACGGTGGCGTCCATGGCCTCGGCGTACTTTTGGCCGAGCTGGAACACGTGGCCCACCTCGATGCCGCGGGCGATGCCCAGCGTGCCCTTGCCGTCGGGCGAGGGATCGCCCCCGACCACGTTGCGGATGTCGGCCACCAGCGCCGGCTCGGGCAGGTCGCGGCCCCAGTTCACGCCGGCCAGGTGGACGCCGCGCTTGTTGGCGCCGACCACGAAGTCGGCCATGGCGGCGACGCTGCGGTCGGCGATGACGGTGATGGTTTTGGCCGGGCCGACCGGGCCGATGAAGCCCGGCTCGCAGCCCAGGTGCTCGAGGATCTCGGCTTCGGTGGCCAGGCGGAAATCGGCCAGGCCTTCGAGCTTGGCCAGCTTGATCTCGTTGACCATGTGGTCGCCGCGCACCAGCGCCAGCACGAAGCCCTGCTCGCCCACCAGCGCCACCGACTTGACGGTGCGCGCCAGGGCGAGGCCCATCAGCGCGGCCACTTCCTCGCAGGTCTTCTGGGTGGGGGTGTCGACCTCGCGCATCGCCTCGGCGGCGGCCGGGCGCGGGCCCGGCGAGACGGCCTCGGCCATCTCGACGTTGGCGGCGTAGTCGCTGCCGTCGGAGAAGGCGATGGCGTCCTCGCCGGAGTCGGCCAGCACGTGGAACTCGTGCGAGGCGCTGCCGCCGATGGCGCCGGTGTCGGCGGCCACGGCGCGGAAGCGCAGGCCCAGGCGGGTGAAGATGCGGCCGTAGGCGTCGTACATCGCCTGGTAGGTCTCGGCCAGGCTCTCGGCGCCGAGGTGGAAGGAGTAGGCGTCCTTCATCAGGAATTCGCGCGCACGCATGACGCCGAAGCGCGGGCGGATCTCGTCGCGGAACTTGGTCTGGATCTGGTAGAAGTTCAGCGGCAGCTGCTTGTAGCTGCGCAGCTCGTTGCGCGCGAAGTCGGTGACGACTTCCTCGTGCGTGGGGCCGTAGCAGAACTCGCCGTCCTTGCGGTCCCTGATCTTGAGCAGCTGGCCGCCGAACTTCTGCCAGCGGCCGGTCTCGTCCCACAGCTCGCGCGGCTGGATCGAGGGCATCAGCATCTCGATGGCGCCGGCACGGTCCATTTCCTCGCGCACGATGGCCTCGACCTTGCGCAGCACGCGCAGGCCCAGGGGGCTCCAGGTGTAGAGGCCGGCGGCCAGCTTGCGGATCATGCCGGCGCGCAGCATCAGCTGGTGGCTGACGACCTCGGCGTCGGCGGGGGTTTCCTTGCTGGTGTTGAGGTGGAACCGGGAAAGGCGCATCTGGGGGACCGGGGCACGGAATGGCCGGCCATTGTAGCGGCCGTCCGGCCCCCCGTGGCGGGCTTACTCGCCTTCGCCGGCCACCGGCTCGCAGTAGGCGCGGACCTGGCGCTGGGCGTTCTCGCGGTTCGTGGCCAGTTCGTCGTCGCTCATGATGTCCATCTCGCCGTCGCCGTCGCGGTCGAACTGCACCGGCCGGCCGGAACTGAGGACCTCAAGGTTGGCACGGGCCATGTCGCAGGCCTTCTGGGTCGGCGATGCCTCCGGTTCGGCGGCCTGGGCGGCCTGGGCCTCCGGGGAGTCGGCGTTCACCTGCACGGCCTCGGAGCCCGTGACCTGCACCTGCGAGTAAACCGTCTCGCCGCTGGCGCCGGTGGACTTGTAGACGGTGACCTTCTCGGCGGCCGCCAGGCCGGGCAGGAAGGCGGCGGCAAGGGCGAGGGCGAGCAGCTTGCGGGACATGGCGGGGGCTCCGGGGCGGGCGTGCGACCGTGATACCACCGCGGCCGGCGGCCCGCAAGGCGAGGCTATGGGCCGGCGGGGCAAGCGTTTACACTCGGGGCATGGAACCCACGCACGAACCAGGCGCCCCGCGCGGCCGCGGCATCTACCTGCTGCCCAACCTGCTCACCACGGGCGGGCTGTTCGCCGGCTTCTACGCCATCCTGGCCGCCGCCAGCGGCAACTTCGAGAACGCCTGCATCGCGGTGTTCGTGGCGGCGCTGTTCGACGGCGTCGACGGCCGCGTGGCCCGCATGACCGGCACCACCAGCGAATTCGGCGTGCAGTACGACTCCCTGGCCGACCTGGTCAGCTTCGGCATGGCGCCCTCGCTGGTGATTTACCACTGGGCCCTGGTCGGCTTCCGCGCCGACGGCCCGGTGCTGGCCAAGGTGGGCTGGGCGGCGGCCTTCCTCTACGCCGCCTGCGCGGCGCTGCGCCTGGCCCGCTTCAACACCCAGGTGGGCTCCACCGACAAGCGCTGGTTCATCGGCCTGGCCAGCCCGGCCGCCGCCGGCCTGGTGGTGTCCTTCGTCTGGGCCATGAACTCCTTCGGCTACAGCGGCGAAGGCATGCGCTGGCTGGCGCTGGTGGTCACGGTGGCGGCCGGCCTGCTGATGGTCAGCCGCATCCGCTTCTACAGCTTCAAGGGCCTGCCCAAGGGCGACCGGGTGCCGTTCTACGTGATGGCCCTGGTGGTGGTGATCATCGCGGTGCTGTTCATCGCCCAGGCCAAGGGCCTGCTGGCGCTGGCGGCGCTTTACGCGGTCTCTGGCCCGGCCTGGTGGCTGTGGGCCAAGCTGCGCCGGAGGAAGTCCGCGGCATGAGTTTCGATGCGCGCCAGCGCATCTGGCTCGAGGCGATGGGCTACACGCTTTATCGCCCGGCCGGCGCAGGGGTCGTGGCGGCAACGGGCGAGGCCGCGGGCCAGCCCCTGCCCGAAGGCAGGCTGCTGCAGGCGCTGCGTCGTGCCGCGCGGCGCGAGGACCTGGCCGGCTTGCCGCTTCCGGCCTGGGACCGCCTGCGCACCGATGCCGGCGCCAAGCGCGCGCTCTGGCAGCGCCTGCGGGCTCTCCGCCGCGCGCACTGAGCGCCATGAACGCGCGTCCCGCCGATGGCAGCCAGATGCGGCCGATGAAGCAGGCCGACATCGAGGCGGTGGCCGCGATCGAACAGCGCGCCTATCCCTTCCCCTGGTCCGCCGGCATCTTCCGCGACTGCCTGCGCGCCGGGCACCAGTGCTGGGTGCTCGATTCGCCGGCCGGGCTGCTCGGTTACGGCGTGCTCAGCGCGGCGGCCGGCGAGGCGCACATCCTCAACATCTGCATCGCGCCCGAGCACCAGGGCCAGGGCCACGGCCTGCGCCTGCTGCGCCGGCTGATCGACCTGGCCCGCTGGCACCACGCCCGGCAGGTGTTCCTCGAAGTCCGCCCGTCCAACCCGCGCGCCATCCGGCTCTACCGTGAGTTCGGCTTCAACGAGATCGGCCTGCGGCCGAACTACTACCCGGCCGCCAAGGGCCGGGAGGACGCCATCGTCATGGCGATCGAGCTGCTGGGGCCGGAACCAAACCCCTGATAATTGATAGAATTCGGGTCCTTTCAGCCTCGGTTCCCGGCGCCCAGCCGCCCCCTCGCCCCATGGAAAAGAGCTTCGAGCCCAGCACCTTCGAATCCAAGTGGTATGCCCATTGGGAGGCGAGCGGCTGCTTCCGGCCCACGGGCAAGGGCGAGCCCTACACCATCATGCTGCCGCCGCCGAACGTCACCGGCACCCTGCACATGGGCCACGCGTTCCAGCACACGCTGATGGACGCGCTGGTGCGCTACCACCGCATGAAGGGCTACGACACGCTCTGGCAGGTCGGCACCGACCACGCCGGCATCGCCACCGAGATGGTCGTCTCGCGCAACCTGCACCTCGAGGGCAAGGGCGAGACCCGCGATTCGCTGGGCCGCGAGAAGTTCATCGGGAAGGTGTGGGAGTGGAAGCAGCACTCCGGCGACACCATCACCCGGCAGATGCGCCGCATGGGCGCCTCGGGCGACTGGAGCCGCGAGCGCTTCACCATGGACGAGGGCCTGAGCCAGGCCGTGGTCGAAACCTTCGTGCGCCTGTTCGAGGAAGGCCTGGTCTACCGCGGCCAGCGCCTGGTCAACTGGGACCCGGTGCTCAAGACCGCCATCTCCGACCTCGAGGTGGTGAGCGAGGAAGAGAACGGCCACCTGTGGTCGATCGCCTATCCGCTGGCCGACGGCAGCGGCACGCTCACCGTCGCCACCACGCGCCCGGAAACCATGCTCGGCGACACCGCGGTGATGGTGCACCCGGAAGACGAGCGCTATGCGCACCTGGTCGGCAAGACGGTGAAGCTGCCGCTGAGCGACCGCGAGATCCCGGTCATCGCCGACGACTACGTCGACCGCGAGTTCGGCACCGGCGTGGTCAAGGTGACCCCGGCGCACGACTTCAACGACTACGCGGTGGGCCAGCGCCACGGCCTGCCGCTGATCAACATCCTCACGCCCGAGGCGCGCATCAACGCCAACGCGCCGGCCAGGTACCAGGGCCTCGACCGCTTCGAGGCGCGCAAGGCCGTGCTGGCCGACCTCGAGGCCGCCGGCCTGCTGCTCGAGACCAGGGCGCACAAGCTGATGGTGCCGCGCGGCGACCGCACCGGCCAGGTGATCGAGCCCTACCTCACCGACCAGTGGTTCGTGAAGATGGACACGCTGGCCGCGCGCGGCCTCGAGCTGGTCGAGAACGGCTCGGTGCGCTTCGTGCCCGAGAACTGGATCAACACCTACCGGCACTGGATGGGCAACATCCAGGACTGGTGCATCAGCCGCCAGCTCTGGTGGGGCCACCGCATCCCGGCCTGGTACGACGCCGCCGGCCAGGCCTACGTCGGCCGCAGCGAAGAGGAAGTGCGCGCGAAGCACGGCCTGGGCGCCGACGTGGCGCTCACCCGCGACAGCGACGTGCTCGAGACCTGGTTCAGCTCGGCGCTGTGGTCGCACAGCACGCTCGGCTGGCCCGACGAAGCCGCGATGGAGCAGTACGGCTACGCCAAACGCCTGCCGACCTCGGTGCTGGTGACCGGCTTCGACATCATCTTCTTCTGGGTCGCCCGGATGATCATGATGACCGACCACTTCACCGGCGAAGTGCCGTTCAGGGACGTCTACATCACCGGCCTGGTGCGCGACAAGGACGGCCAGAAGATGTCCAAGTCCAAGGGCAACGTGCTCGACCCGATCGACCTGATCGACGGCATCTCGCTCGACGACCTGGTCGCCAAGCGCACCACCGGCCTGATGAAGCCGACCGACGCGCCCAAGATCGAGAAGGCCACGCGCAAGGAATTCCCCGAGGGCATCCCGGCCTTCGGCGCCGACGCCCTGCGCTTCACCTTCGCCTCGCTGGCCACCCACGGCCGCGACATCAAGTTCGACCTGGCCCGCTGCGAGGGCTACAAGAACTTCTGCAACAAGCTCTGGAACGCCGCGCGCTTCACCCTGATGAACTGCGAGGGTTTCCCGGCTCCGGCCGGCGCCCCGCAGCCCCGCACCGACGCCGAGCGCTGGATCCTGCACCGCTTCAACGCCATGCTGCGCGAGGTCGAGCAGGCCTACGCCGGCTACCGCTTCGACCTGGCCTCGCAGGCGCTCTACGAGTTCGCCTGGAACGAGTTCTGCGACTGGTTCCTGGAGCTGGCCAAGCCGGCCCTGCAGGGTGATGACGCCGCCGCGGCCGATTCCACCCGGCACACGCTGCTGCACGTGCTCGAGGGCCTGCTGCGTGCGCTGCACCCGGTCATTCCCTTCGTCACCGAGGAAATCTGGCATGCCGTGGCGCCCAAGCTGGGCGTCGCCGGCGACAGCATCTCCACCCAGGCCTGGCCGCAGGCCGAGGCGTGCTTCGACGCGCCCGACGCCGCCGCCGACATCGAGTGGCTCAAGGCCGCGGTCACCCAGCTGCGTTCGATCCGCAGCCAGATGAACATCGCGCCCTCGAAGGCCGTGCCGCTGCTGCTGCAGGACGGCGACGCCGGCGACCGCGCCCGCGTCGGGCGCCACGCGTCGGCGCTGCGCTTCCTGGCCCGCCTCGAGTCGATCGAGTGGCTGGTCGGCGAGGCCCCGGCCGCGGCCGCGGCGGTGCTGGGCGGGCTCAAGCTGCTGATCCCGCTCGAGGGGCTGATCGACCTGTCGGCCGAGCGCGCGCGCCTGGACAAGGAGATCAAGCGCATCGCCGGCGAGATCGCCAAGTGCGAGGGCAAGCTCGGCAGCGAGACCTTCGTGGCCAACGCGCCCGCGGCGGTGGTCGAGACCGAGCGCGCGCGCCTGGCCGACTGGACCCGCCAGCACGCGGCGCTGCAGGAGCAGCGCGCCAAGCTGGGCTGAGTCGCGGCGCTCAGGCCGCCGCGAACGCGTCCCGCGTCAGGTTCTCCGGCGCGCCGTCGGTGCAGTGCACTTCGTCCTCGATGCGCACGCCGCCCCAGGGCGCCAGCGCTTCGACGGCGCTCCAGTCCACCGCCTTGCCCTCGGGCCGCTCGCGCAGCCGGGCGAGCAGGGTCGGGATGAAGTAGAGCCCGGGTTCGATCGTCACCACCATGCCGGGCTCGAGCGTGCGGGTCATGCGCAGGAAGGGGTGGCCCTCCGGGCGCGGGATCAGCTGGCCGCCCTCGTCGGTGAAGCCCGCCACGTCGTGCACCTGCAGGCCGATCGGGTGGCCCAGGCCGTGCGGGAAGAACGTGGACGTGACGCCGCGCGCGAGCATGTCGCCCGGGTCCATGTCGACGATGCCGAGGTTGCGCAACACGCCGCCCAGGCGCAGGTGGCATTCCAGGTGCAGGTCGCGGTAGTCGGTGCCGGCGCGGACCTTGCCGCACAGCGCCAGCTGCTCGGCCTCGACCGCGGACACCAGCGCGGCGAAGCGGGCATCGCCGTCGCCCCAGGTGCGGGTGATGTCGGAGCAGTAACCGTCGACCTCGGCGCCGGCGTCGATCAGCAGCGAGCGGTGGCGGCCCGGCGCCTGCGCGTCCTTGTACTGGTAGTGCAGGGTGGCGCCGTGCTCGTTGAGGCCGACGATGCTGCCGTAGGGCGCGTCGAGGTCGTTATGGCCGGTGGCGGCCAGGTAGGCGGCGTGGATGCGCGCCTCGGAGGCGCCGGCATGGAAGGCCGCCTTCGCGGCCAGGTGGCCCGGCACGGCGCGGCGCTGGGCGGCGCGCATGCGGTCGAGCTCGTACGCGGTCTTGTAGGCGCGGTGGTAGTGCAGGTAGTCGAGCACGGCCTTCGGGTTGTTCGGCTCGAAGCCCGGCAGGGCCGCGTCGGGCTCGCCCAGGATCGCGGCGCGGCCGCCGGCGGGCAGGTGTTTCGCCGCCTCGGCGGGGTCGGCGATGACGCGGATGTCGAACTCGCCGGTCCAGAAGCCGGCGGGCGGGCTCGGCGGCACGTGCCAGTAGTCGTCGGGCTGGTAATAGACCAGCACCGGCCGCTGGCCCGGCGTGTAGGCGACCCAGCACGAGGGATGGCGCACCAGCGGCACCCAGGCCTTGAACTGTGCGTTGGGCTTGAAGGGGTAGGGGCGGTCGTCGAGGAATTCGAACTTTTCGACGCCCGAGGCCACCAGCAGGTGATCGAAGCCCGCCTTTTCGAGGGCCCGGTCGGCCCGTGCCTTGATCACCTGCAGGTGCGCGCGATATAGATGCTCGAGGTCCGGGGCGTTCATTGGTCTTGGGTTCCCATTGGCTGGTTCCCGATTTTGCCGCATTAGGCGGCGTCCGCGCAGGAGTGTGGCTTGCCAGAGCAGCGCAAAGACGGCGGATTCCTCGGCCAGCCCACCTGGCTATGGAGCTTCGGGGCGCTGGTTTTCGGGCTTGCGCTGAGCGCGGTGGCCGCGACCCTGCACCACGATGCCCTCGAGCGCAGCCAGGCCCAGCGCCTGGAGCGCCTGGCCGAGCGCAGCTTCGAGGCGATCGAAACCCAGCTGCGGACCTGCGGCCTGCTGGTGCGTTCGGTGCAGGCGCTGTTCCTGTCCTCCGATTCGGTGACCGGAGAGGAATTCGAGTCGATCTACGCCAACCTCCGGCCGCGCGAGCAGTTCCCGAGCCTGCAGGCCATGGCCTACGCCGAGCGCAGCGATCGCCCGGCGCCCGACGTCGAGCCCGACGGGCGCGAGCACTACCTCACCACGCTGGTCGTGCCGCAGGCGGGCAACCAGGGCCTGCTGGGCCTGGACGTTGCCAGCCAGCCGGCCAACCTGGCCGCGGCGCGTTTCGCACGCGACGCCGACCGGCCGGTGATGTCGGCGCCCTTCCAGCTGATCCAGCGCGCCGGCACGGCGGGCCCCAACGATGGCGTCACCATCCGCCTGCCGGTTTACAGCGCCGGGCCACCGCCGCGCGACCTGGCCGAGCGGCGGGCCCGGGAAATCGGCTCGCTGGCGGCCTCGTTCCGGGTGGGCCGGCTGATCTCCGATGCGCTGCCCGGCGAGACGCGGGAGCGTTTCCATGTCGCCGTGGTGGACGTCACCGGCGGCGCCAGGCTGCCGCTCTACGAGGATGGTGGCGATGAGGCGGCCGCCCGTGCCGGCCTCGGAGCCGACGACCCGGCCTACAGCCACGAGATCGCCTACGGCGGGCGCACCTGGCGCATCGAGGCGCGGCCGCTGCTCGTCACCGACCCCTCGGGCTGGCTGCCGGAGCTCACCTTCGGCATCGGCGTGCTGGCCAGCCTGCTGCTGGCCACCCTGGCCTGGTCGATCGCCGGCACGCGCGCCCGCGCCCTGGCCCTGGCCGGCGAGATGACCGAGCAGTTCCGCCAGAGCGAAGAGCGCTTCCGCGCCCTCAACGAGCTCCTGCCGGCGCTGGTGATGCTGGCCCACGCCGGGGACACCCGCCTGGTCTATGCCAACCAGGCCTGCCGCGACCGCTTCGGCATCGAGGGCGACGTTTCCCGGGTGCGCCTGGTCGACCTGGTCGAGGAAGGCCGCCTGCGCGAGCAGGTGGCCGGGCTGGCGGGCACGCCCGACGGCATCATCAACGAAACCGCGCGCCTGCGTGGGGCCAACGAGGCCAGTTTCTGGTCCACGCTGTCGGTGTCGACCATCGACCTGGGCGGGGTGCCGCACCTGCTGGCGGTGGCCAACGACATCACCGAGCTGCGCGTGCTCAGCGAGGAGCTGAGCTACCAGGCCAGCCACGATTCGCTCACCGGCCTGCACAACCGCCGCGAGTTCGAGCGCCGGCTCGATGCCGCGATCAGCTCGCTCGACGAGGGCGGGCCGCCCTGGGCCCTGCTGTACATGGACCTGGACCAGTTCAAGCTGATCAACGACACCTCCGGCCACTATGCCGGCGACCAGCTGCTTGGCCAGCTGGCCCAGCTGCTCTCGGGCTTGCTGCCGCCGGATGCGGTGGTGGCGCGGCTGGGCGGCGATGAGTTCGCGATCCTGCTGCGGGACGTGGACGAGAGCCGTGCCGTGGCGATGGCCGAGGCCCTGCGCACCGAGGTCGATGGTTACGTGTTCGGCTGGGAGCAGCGCAACTACACCATCAGCACCAGCATCGGCGTGGTGATGCTGCGCGGCCCGGGCCTGAGCCAGCGCACGCTGCTCGCGCATGCCGACACCGCCTGCTACATGGCCAAGGAACGCGGCCGCAACCGCGTGCACCTGTTCTCCGAGCAGGACTCCGAGACCAGCCAGCGCCGCTCCGAGATGGAGTGGGCCGGCCGCATCCGCCAGGCGCTGTCGGACGGCCGTTTCCTGCTGTATTTCCAGGAGCTGGCGCCGCTGTGGGAAGGCGAACGCGCCGACGGCGTGCACATGGAGATGCTGGTGCGCCTGCGCGACGAGAACGGCCAGATGGTGCCGCCGGGCGCCTTCATCCCCGCCGCCGAACGATTCGGCCTGATGCCCCAGCTCGACCGCTGGGTGGTGGAGACGACGTTGGCCAACTTCAGCGGGCTGCATCCTTCGGGCAAGCCGGTGAAGCTGTGCGCGATCAACCTCTCGGGCCCGACCTTCGAGGACGAAGCCTTCGCCGACTTCGTGCTCGACGCGCTCGAGCGCCACGGCGTCTCGCCGCAGCGCATCTGCTTCGAGATCACCGAGACCGCGGCCGTGAGCAGCATGGCGCGTGCGGTCGAGTTCATGCAGCGCCTGCGCTCCGCGGGCTGCCGCTTCTCGCTCGACGACTTCGGCTCGGGCATGGCGTCGTTCGGCTATCTGAAGAACCTGCCGGTGGACTTCATCAAGATCGACGGCAGCTTCATCCGCAACATCGAGACCGACCCGGTGAGCTACTCGATCGTGCGTGCGGTCACCGACATCGGGCACCAGCTGGGCCTGCAGGTGGTGGGCGAATGGGTGGCCGACGAGCGTGCCCGCGACCTGCTGCGCGGCCTGAGCGTGGACTACGCCCAGGGTTTCGCCATCCACAAGCCCGAGGCCGCGCTGTGCTTCCGCGAGCGGCCCGCGGGCTGAGCCTGGGCGGCTAGCGCGCCGGCCCGGCCACGCAGGCGGGGCCCAGGTCCAGGGGCGGTCCCAGCGGCACCGGGTCGCGCAGCAGCGTCAGCCGGGCCTTCATCGCCATCGTCACCAGCAGTTCGTTCTCGTCGGTGACCATCAGCGCGCAGCCCAGGCCGAGCCGCCGGGCCATGGCCTCGAAGCCCGAAGGGCCGGCCACGAACAGCGCCGACGCGGCCGCGTCGGCGAGCACCGGATCGGCGTGCAGCACCACCACGGCGGCGGTGCCGCGCGCCGGCCGGGCGGTGCGCGGGTCGAGGATATGCGGCTGGCGCGCACCGGCGGCGGATTGGCGGAACTTGTTGTAGTTGCCGGAGGTGAACAGGGCTTCGGCGTCGCCGAGCGCGACCGAGCCCAGCACGCCGCCGAAGGGGTCGCGCAGGCTCACCTGCCAGGGCGCGGCGCCGGCGGGCGCCAGCGCCACGACGTCGCCGCCGAGGTTGACCAGGGCGTGCCGGATGCCATGCCGGCGCAGTATCGCCAGCACCTCCTCGGCCGCGGCACCCTCGGCCACGGCGTCGAAGTCGAGCTGGGTGCGCGGGTTGGGCGTCGACAGCATGCGGCCATCCACCCGCACCTCGGTGATGCGCGGGCGCTGCTCGCGCCAGGCCTGCAGCTGCGAATCCGACGGAACCGGCGTCATGATCGGGAAGCTGGACGTGTGGAAGCCCCAGGCCCCGACCAGGCCACCAATGGCCGGGTCGAACAGGCCGTCGCTGGCCTCCGAGAGCGGCTGGGAACGGCGCAGCAGCGCCACCACGGAGTCCGGTGCCTCGACCGCCTCGCCCCGGGCGAAGGCGGCGTTGATGCGGGTCAGGTCGGAGTCCTGCCAGGCGTGCCACTCGCGCTCGCGCTGGTTGAGCAGGGCGGCGATCTCCGCCAGCGAGGCCTGGGCCTGCCCGGGCGGTGCGTCGCGCAGGCGCAGCTCGGCCAGGGTGCCGAAGACATGCAGCTGTTCAACCCGGTCGGGGCTGGGGCCGCAGGCCGCCAGCAGTGCCAGCGCGGCCAGGGCCAGGGCGAAGCGGAGCTCAGACGTACTGGCTGCCGGGTGCATCCACCCACCCGCGGATGAAGGCGACGTCCTCGGGTGCCACGTCGATGAAGCGGAAGCCGGTCCAGACCTGGCCCGGGGCGGCGGCGTCGTCGGACCACAGCTCGTGCGCGCCCACTTCGACGCTGCGCTCCCGGCCGGCCTCGTCGACCAGGGTGAAGCGAAGCTGGTAGAGGGCATCGCTGGTGAGCGCATGGCCGAGGATCAGCAGCATGCCGGTCTCGGACAGGTTGCTGAGCTTGCCCACGACCTCGCCGGTCATGG
This sequence comes from Arenimonas caeni, assembly GCF_003024235.1. Classification (GTDB taxonomy): domain Bacteria; phylum Pseudomonadota; class Gammaproteobacteria; order Xanthomonadales; family Xanthomonadaceae; genus Arenimonas; species Arenimonas caeni. The sequence continues at coordinate 147,972 of NZ_KZ679086.1, forward strand.
TGTCGGTGACGTCGACGTCGAAGCCGACCTTGCGACGCTTGGCGCGACGGTATTCGGTATTCATCGGGCCGGCGCCTCGCTGCTGCTGTTGCCGGAGGAGCCGCCCGCGAAGGAGCGCAGGGCGTTCATCACGGTGTTCCAGGCGCGGTCGATCAGGGTGCCCTTCTCCTCTTCGACCACCTTCACCTGGCCCTGGGCCATGGCCTTGGCCAGGCCTTCGAGCGTGTGCTCGCCGACCTTCTGGCCGCGGTGGTTGACGAACAGCACGTGGCCGGTGACGGTGGAGAACCACGACAGCCGGCGCCGCACCTTCTCGCCCTGCTGGTTGAGCGTGAACTCGAACCAGGTGCCGAAAGGCAGGTGCTTGATCTGCTCGAGCCGGGCCTGCTCATCGGGCGCGAGCACCACCTTCTTCTTCTTGGCCTGCTGCAGGTCCTCGCCCAGGCGGGCACGGGCCTTCAGGCGCATGGTCAGTTCGGTGCGGCTGGCGGCCGAGTCGTCGTCGCTGCCGCCGCCCTGCGGGTCGACCAGGCGCTGGGCGATCGCGGCGGCTTCGTCGGCGTGGTAGCCGACCTGGGACAGCGCGCCCTGGATCTCCTGCTGCAGCGCCCTGGCCTCGGCCGGCGGGATGCCGGCGGCGCCGGGCCCGGCCTTGGCCACGCCCACCAGGCGCTCGGCGATCTCGAGCTGCTGCTTCCAGGCGTCGGAGTCCTCGCCCTGGCGCAGCGAAGTGAGCGCCAGCACGTCGGTCCAGGCCTGGCTGAGCAGGGTATGGGTGAAGCGCGGCAGGTTCTGCTTCTTGAGCAGGCCCTCGACCACGGCGGCGGCGCGCTCGCGCGCCAGCGCCAGGCGCTCCTTGCCGCGCGCGGCCTCGACGTGGCGCTTCTCGGCCACCTCGGCCTTGCGCGAGACGGTCTGCAGGTGCGAGCTGAGGTCTTCGAGCAGGTTGCCGAAGACGCTCACGTCGCCATCGAATTCCCGCACCGTGCGGTCGACCACCGACTGCATCTTGCCGACCAGCTGCTGGTCGGTGTCGTCCTCGCCCAGCCAGTAGGCGCCGGTCTCGGCGATGGCGTTGAGCATCTGTCGCGCCGGATGCTGGCGGCGGGTGAAGAAGCCCTTGTCCTGCAGGGCCACGCGCAGCAGCGGCACCTGCAGCTTGGCCAGCAGGTTCGAGGCCGGGCTGTTGGGCCGCACGTCCTTCATCAGGTGGTCGAACAGCATGCCGACCAGGTCGATGGTGTCGTTGTCCTCCTCCGGCAGGGCCGGCGGCTTGCCGTCCGGCGTGGCCTGGCGCAGTTGGGCCAGCAGGTCCTGCTTGAGGTGGGCGATGGTGCGCACGGTGGGCTTGCCGCCGACCATGACCGGGCCCAGCGGCTTCTTCTGCAGCGAGCCGAGCGCGTCCTGGACCAGCGTGGGCTCCACCAGCACGGCGTTGCCGGGCGTGGCGCGCGGTGCGCCGCCGACCAGCTTGCCCAGCAACTGGCGGCGACCCGCGAGCAGGTGCCGCATCTGCTGGAAACTGTCTTCGCCGCCGGCGTCCATGCCGCCCAGGGCCATGCCGCCACCGGCCGGGCCGGCGCCGCCGCCCGCGGTGCGGGCGGTGGAGCCGCCGCCGTAACCCGTTCCCGTGCCGTAGCCGGTGCCCGTGCCGGTGCCCGAGGCGATGCCGACGCCACCCGTTCCCGCACCACCGGGGCCACCTGCGCCGCCGGCGCCGCCGGCGCCAGCCTCGCCGCCGCCCGACAGTTCGCCCGGCGCCCGCCGCGCCGGACCGGTCTGGGTGGCGGCAGGGCGCGCCCGCACCGGCACGTAGTGCAGGTTGGGCAGCACGCCGTGGCGCGAGAGATAGGTGTTGATCGATTCGATGAAGGTGCCGTAGAGCGGCGCCAGGTGCCGCTCGAAGGTCCGGTAGAGCAGGGCGCGGTGCTCGCCGCTCAGCTCCAGGCACTCGGAAGCCTGGCGCAGCATGCGGCACAGGGCGTGCGGGCCGACCGGCACGGTCTCGGCGTCGAAGGCCGGCTTGCCGGCCAGCACGCCGAAGCGCTGGCCGAGCAGGTAGAGCGGCAGGCTGTTGCGCACTTCGACCCGGCCGGCGACCTCGGTGAGCACCGTGGTCTCGTCCAGGTCGAGGTTGTCGACCAGGGACAGCTCGTCGCGGTTGAGGCGGAAGCCGCCGATCAGCGACTTGGGCCCGGGCGGATCCTTGATGGTGGCCAGCTCGGCCTCGAGCAGGATCAGGAAACGCGGCACCAGGTCGGGGCGGGTGCGCTTGACCACCCGCTGCGCTTCGAGCCAGCGGGTCTGGACGATGTTGCTGCGCGCCTGCTCGGCGTACTTGAACAGCTGCTGCTCGAATTCATTGAGCATGCCGACCAGCGTCCGTTCGATCTCGTCGGACGAATACTCGAGGATCCCGCCGAGAAGTGAGCGGACCCGGTCAGGCAGCTGTCTCGACGCCAGCGTCGGTGCCGACGCGTGCGGAGGTGGTGCGGATGCGGGCATCCGTCTCTCCGAGTGATTCCCCATCGCGATTCTATGCACAGCAGGGCGTCCGCGCCTAGGCCCGGACAGCCCGCCGGGAAATCCTCGCGGGCTGTCCGGATGGCTCAATGCTTGCCGTTCCAGACCACGCTCAGCACGCCGCTGCGTCCGGGCGTGTTGAAACCCTGCACCACGGTGTAGTCGCGGTCGCCCAGGTTCTCGATGCGGGCCTCAAGCCGCCAGCCCTCTCCCAGGGGCCAGGCCAGGCGCAGGTGCGCCAGCGCGTAGGCCGCCGGGTTGCCGCCCACGTCCCGGCGCGACGACACGTAATCGCCGTCGATCGCCAGTTCCAGGCCGCCTGCGAAGCGATAGCCCAGGTCCACGTGGGCCTTGTGGCGGGCGCGGCGCAGCAGGGCCAGGCCGGTGGCCTCGTCCTCGCTGTCGAGCCAGGCCAGGTTGCCGCCCCAGCGCCAGGCCCGGCCGTCGAAGCGGTATTCGAGTTCCGCGCCGTCCATGTGCGCGCGGTTGATGTTGATGGCGTTGTTGGTCCCGGGCGCGGCGAAGGCCACCAGGTCGCGCACGCGGGTGTGGTAGAGCGACAGGTCGACGCGATGGCCGGCGGCCGGCGTCCAGGCCAGGCCCGCCTCCCAGGTTTCCGAGCGCTCCGGCCGCAGGCCGGGGTTGCCCGCGTAGCCGTAGCCGGTGTCCGGGTAGTAGAGCTCGTTGAAGTTGGGCGCGCGGAATCCTTCGCCCCAGCCCAGGCGCAGCAACAGCGCCTCGGACGGCGCCCAGCCCCAGGCGGCGTTGGCGGTGGTGGCGCCGCCGAACTGGTTGCTGTGATCGTGTCGCAGCGACAGGTCGAGCAGGTGGGCGCCGAAGCGGCCGCCGTAGCCGGCGAAGGCGGCCCGGCTGGAGCGGTTGCGGGCGAAGGTCTGGCCGTCGAAGACGTTGGCCGAGACGCCTTCCTCGTCCTGCCAGCCCAGGCCCAGGTTGAGGCTGCCGGCGCTGCCCACCGCCAGGGTGTTGATCCAGTCCAGGCTGGTGCGGCGGCTGCGGAAGGAGTTGGAGTAGCCCGAGACCGTGTCCAGGTCCTCGCGGGCGTGGCCCAGGCTGAGCTGGTGGGTCCAGCGTGCGCCGAGCGCCCCGCCCAGGGTCAGGCCGCCGGAGCTGTTGCGGGCCCGGGTGGTGCCCTGGTCGAACTCGACGTCGGCGTCGGTGGCCAGGGCCTGGAAGGCCAGGCGCTGGTTGCCCAGCGCCGTGCGGCCGCGCAGGGACAGGTTGCGGTTGCGGTAGCCGTCATCGTCCGGGTCGAAGGCCCAGCTGCCGGCGTTGGTGGCCGAGAAGCCGCGCAGGCGCTGCCAGCCGGCCGAGACCCCGAGGCCGCGGTCCTGGTCGCCGAGGCCGGTGGCGGCGCTGGCGCCCCGGCGGCCGTAGCTGCCGCCCAGCAGGCGCAGCGAGCTGGCCGAAGGGTCGCGGGTGAAGATGTGGATGACGCCGGCGATCGCGTCCGAGCCCCAGATGGCCGCGCGCGGACCGCGCACGATCTCGATGCGCTCGATCTGCTCGACCGGCAGGTGGGCGAAGTCGAACACGCCCTGGCCGGTGGACGAGACGCGCACGCCGTCCACCATCACCAGGGTGTGCGGGGCGTTGCCGCCGCGCAGGAAAACGGTGGTCGCGCTGCCGGGGCCGCCGGTGCGGGCCAGGTCGACGCCGGCCTGGCGGGCCAGCAGGTCGGCCAGGTCGGGGGCCTGGCTGGCCTCGATGTCCTCGCGGGTGAGCACGGTGACCGAGGCCAGGGTCTCGCCCACCGGGCGTTCGACGCGGCCGGCCGTGACCTGCACGGCATCGAGGGTGAGGGCCTCCCCGGCCAGCACCGGGGTGGAAAGGGAAACGAGGATCGCGGCGCGCAGCGCGCCGGAACGGAACAGCGGTGACATGGTGGAACCTCCTGATGACGCACACCCGCGGGAAGGCCCGCGCGGTGGACAGGAGGACGCACGCCCGCGACGGGGCATGGCGCCGCCCCGCCGCCCTCCGCGACGTGCCGTGGTGGCGGCCGGCGCGAGCCGGCTGCCAGCCCCCGGCCGGTCTCCGGGCTTGCCAGTGGCGCGGGGTCCGCGCCCTCCTCCCCCCTTCCCATGCCGGTCGGCACAGTGGCTTGATGGAAGGAACTGCTGGCCTACCGTTGCGGGGGCAGCGCCGGATTCGGACCGGCTTCCCGTGCACCAGGGGCAGGTGAAGTCTAGATGAAGGCGCCCGCCGGGGCGAGGGCTCAGTCGTGCAGGAACAGGCCGATGACGTCGTTGGTGAAGCGCCGGCCGAGTTCGGTCGGCCGCCAGTGCGTGCCGTCGGCCTCGAGCCAGCCGCGTTCGCGCGCCACGCCCAGCTCGGCGGCGATGGTCGCGGCCGGCAGGCCGGTGCGCGATTCGAAGTCGGCCAGGTCGAAGCCCTCGACCAGGCGCAGGGCGTTGAGCATGTAGTCGAAGGGCCGGTTGGCCGGCGCGATCGGGTCGTCGCCGCCGATGCCGCGCGGCGTGCCGGCGTGGGCGAGGTAGTCGCGCGGGTTCTTCACCTTCCAGCGCCGGCGGATTTCGCCGGTGGCGCCGAGGCTGATCTTGCCGTGGGCACCGGCACCGATGCCAAGGTAATCGCCGAAGCGCCAGTAATTGAGGTTGTGCGCGCACTGCCGACCCGGGCGGGCGTAGGCGCTGACTTCGTACTGGGTGTAGCCGGCGGCGGCCATGGCCTCGATGCAGCGCTCCTGGATGTCCCAGGCGCTGTCCTCGTCGGGCAGGCCGGCGGGCGGGCGGGCGGCGAAGGCGGTGTTGGGTTCGAGCGTGAGCTGGTAGTGGGACAGGTGCGCCGGCTGAAGCGCGATCGCGCGCTCGACGTCGTGCAGGGCCATCGCCAGGTCCTGGCCGGGCAGGGCGTACATCAGGTCGAGGTTGAGGTTGTCGAGGCCGGCGTCCTGGGCCAGCTTCACCGCGCGCTCGGCCTCGGCGCTGTCGTGGATGCGCCCCAGGCGCTGCAGGCAGCCGTCGTCGAAGCTCTGGATGCCGAAGCTGACCCGGTTCACGCCGGCGGCCAGGTAGCCCTCGAAGCGGCCATGTTCCGCCGTGCCGGGGTTGCACTCCATCGTCACCTCGGCGCCGGGGGCGAAGCGCAGGCGGGCGCTGCAGGCGTCGAGGATGTCGCCGATGGCTTCCGGCGGGAACAGGCTGGGCGTGCCGCCGCCGAAGAACACGCTGTGCACGGTGCGGCCCCAGGCCAGCGGCAGGTCCTGCTCGAGGTCGCGCACCAGCGCCGCCACGTACTCGCGCACCGGCAGCTCGCCGCCCTGTGCGTGCGAGTTGAAGTCGCAGTAGGGGCATTTGCGCACGCACCACGGGATGTGGATGTAGAGCGAGAGCGGCGGCGGGATGAGCATGCTCAGGCGCCGAGCAGTTCGCGCAGGCGGGCGATGGCCTGGCCGCGGTGGCTGACGCGGTTCTTGGTGGCGGGTTCGAACTCGGCCGCCGACAGACCGCTGGCGGTGTCGAGGAAGACCGGGTCGTAGCCGAAGCCGCCCGCGCCGCGCCGGCCGGCGAGGATGCGGCCGTGCCAGCGGCCCTCGGCGATCAGCGGCTCGGGGTCGTCGGCGTGGCGCAGCAGCACCAGCACGCAATAAAAATGCGCCTCGCGCTCCGCTTCGGGCACGCCCTCGAGGGCGCCGAGCAGGCGGGCGATGTTGGCGGCCGAATCCCCCTGGGCGCCGGCGTAGCGGGCGCTGAGCACCCCCGGCGCACCGCCGAGCGCGCGCACCACCAGGCCCGAGTCGTCGGCCAGCGCCGGCAGCCCGGTGGCGACGCAGGCGTGGCGCGCCTTGATGATGGCGTTCTCGACGAAGCTGCGGCCGTCCTCGACCGCGTCGGCCACGCCCAGTTCGCCCTGCGTCACCAAGTCGTAGCCGGCATCGGCCAGCAGCGGCCGCAACTCCGCCAGCTTGCCCTTGTTCGACGTCGCCAGCACGAGCTTTTGCATGACCAATCAGCCCGCCAGCGCGGCCCGCTGCAGGGCGATGAGTTCGGAGACGCCTTTTTCCGCGAGGGCGAGCAGGCCGTCGAGCTCGTCGCGGCGGAAGGCATGGCCCTCGGCCGTGCCCTGCAGCTCGATGAAGCCGCCGCCGTCGTTCATCACCACGTTCATGTCGGTGTCGCAGCCGCTGTCCTCGCGGTAGTCGAGGTCGAGCACCGGCTGGCCCTGCCAGATGCCGACCGAGACCGCGGCCACCGCGCCCAGAACCGGGTCGCGGGTGATCTCGCCGCGCGCCCTGAGCCAGCTCATCGCGTCGCACAGCGCCACGTAGGCGCCGGTGATCGCGGCGCAGCGGGTGCCGCCGTCGGCCTGGAGCACGTCGCAGTCGAGCGTGATGGTGCGCTCGCCGAGCGCCCGGCGGTCGACGCAGGCGCGCAGGCTGCGGCCGACCAGGCGCTGGATCTCGAGCGTGCGGCCGCCCTGCTTGCCGCGCGCGGCCTCGCGGTCGTTGCGGGTGTTGGTCGAGCGCGGCAGCATGCCGTACTCGGCCGTCACCCAGCCCTCGCCCTTGCCGCGCAGGAAGCCGGGCACCCGGGCCTCGACGCTGGCGGTGCACAGCACGCGGGTGTCGCCGAAGCTCACCAGCACCGAGCCCTCGGCATGCCGGGTGAAGCCGCGTTCGATGCGCACGTCGCGCAGTTGGTCGTGGGCGCGGCCGCTGGGGCGGGAGGAGGCGGTCATCGGCGGGTTCCGGCAAGTTTCGGCCGGCTAGATTACCATTCGGGCTCGACCAGACCGGGCTTTACCATGATCCGCAGCATGACCGCCTTCGCCGCCTGCGAGCGCGCCGCCACCGGCGGCCAGCTCGCCTGCGAACTGCGTGCCGTCAACCATCGCTTCCACGAACTGGTGGTGCGCACGCCCGAGGAACTGCGCGCGATCGAGCCGGCGCTGCGCGAACGCGTGGCGCAGAAGGTCTCGCGCGGCAAGGTCGACCTGGTGCTGCGTTTCCGGCCCTCGGCCGGTGCCCGCGGCGAACTGCGGCTCAACCAGCCCCTGCTCGACCAGCTCGCCGGCGCGGCCCAGGCCGCCGACCTGCGTTTCCCCGGCCTGCGCACCGATTTCATCGAGCTGCTGCGCTTCCCGGGCGTGGTCGAGGAGGAGGGCCTGGACCAGGCCGGCCTGCAGGCCGAGGCGCTGGAGCTGCTCGAGCAGACCCTGGCCGAGTTCGTCGCCGCGCGCGAGCGCGAGGGCGCCAAGCTGGCGGCGGTGATGGCCGAGCGGCTCGACGGCATCGAGGCCATCACCACCCAGGTGCGCGGCTGGCTGCCCGAGATCCGCGCCGGCCTGCGCGCCCGCCTCGACGCCCGCCTGGCCGACCTCAAGCTGCCGCTCGAGCCGGGCCGGCTCGAGCAGGAAATCGTGCTGGGCCTGCAGAAGATCGACGTCGACGAGGAGCTCGACCGCCTCGCCAGCCACGTTTCCGAGGCCCGCCGCGTGCTGGCCCTGCCCGAGGCCGTGGGCCGGCGGCTGGACTTCCTGATGCAGGAGTTCAACCGCGAGGCCAACACCCTGGGCAGCAAGTCGGTGGACCAGCGCACCACCCAGGCTGCGGTCGAGCTCAAGGTGCTGATCGAACAGCTGCGCGAACAGGTGCAGAACCTCGAATGAACACCGTCCGCGGCACCCTTTTCATCGTCGCCGCGCCCTCCGGGGCGGGCAAGTCGAGCCTGGTCAACGCCGTGCTGGCCCGGGAGCCGGGCATCGCGCTGTCGATCTCCTTCACCTCGCGCGCGCCGCGCCCGGGCGAGCGCCACGCCCAGCACTACCACTTCGTGAGCCGCGGGGAGTTCGAGGCCATGGTGGCCCGGGGCGAATTCTTCGAGCACGCCCTGGTGCACGGCGACTACAAGGGCACGGCGCGGCAGTCGGTGGAGCCGCAGCTGGCGGCCGGCAAGGACGTGCTGCTCGAGATCGACTGGCAGGGCGCGCGCCAGGTGCGCGAGCAGGTGCCCGACTGCGTCAGCGTGTTCATCCTGCCGCCCTCGCGCGACGCCCTGCAGACCCGCATGCGCAACCGCGGCCAGGACAGCGAGGAGACCATCGCCCGGCGCCTGGCCGCCGCCCGCGAGGAAATGAGCCACTACGACGAGTTCGACTACGTCATCGTCAACGAGCACTTCGACGCCGCCGCCGCCGAGTTGCGGGCCATCTTCGTGGCCCACCGCCTGCGCCGGCAGGTCCAGGCCGAGCGCCATGCCGGCCTGATCCGCGACCTGCTGGCCTGAGACGGGCGCCGATTGCGTCGGAAATGGCCGGCGGGTAGAATACCCGGTTCGCGTAACTTATTGATTCTCCGTGGGGCCCCGGCCGGGCGCCACGGCCGAGGAGAGCTCATGGCCCGCATCACCGTGGAAGACTGCCTGTCCGTCGTGGACAACCGCTTCGAGCTGGTCCTGATGGCGTCCAAGCGCGCCCGCCAGCTGGCCAAGGGCGTCGATCCCGCCCTGGACAACAGCGAGAACCAGGACAAGCCGACCGTGTTGGCCCTGCGCGAGATCGCCGCGCGCAAGGTCGACCAGGCCCTGATCGACGAGGTCGAGAAGGCCGAGCGCGAGCGCGCCGAGCGCGAGGCCCTGGAGTGGGCCGCCGCCGAGGTGGTCGACGACGACCTGTCCAAGGGCGGCGACGACCTCTGATATCCCCGGGCCGGCCTGGCCGGCCCAGTGCCCCGTCGCAAGGGCGGGGCACCTGCATCGGCATTGATGCCCTGCACCCGCCCGCGTAGTCTGCCGGCATGTCCTCGTTTTCCAAGCCAACGCTGGCTCAAACCCCGTGCCCGGACCCCTGTCCGGACGCCGTCCGCGCGCTTGAACTGAAACTCTCCGAGTACCTTCCGCCCGACCAGGTCGCCAGCGTGCGGCGCGCCTATGAAGTCGGCGCCCGGGCCCACGAGGGCCAGCTGCGCAAGTCCGGCGAGGCCTACATCACCCACCCGGTGGCCGTGGCCGGGCTGCTGGCCGAGCTGCGGCTCGACGCGGAGACCCTGTGCGCGGCCATCCTGCACGACGCGCTCGAGGACACGCCGCTGCCGCGCAGCGAGATCGAACGCGAGTTCAGCCCGGCCGTGGCCGAACTGGTCGACGGCGTCACCAAGCTCGACAAGCTGCAGTTCCGCGACCGCCAGGAAGCCGCCGCCGAAAGCTTCCGCAAGATGATGCTGGCGATGGCGCGCGACCTGCGCGTCATCCTGATCAAGCTCGCCGACCGCCTGCACAACATGCGCACGCTCGATGCGATGGCGGCCGAATCGCGCCGGCGCATCGCCCGCGAGACGCTTGAGATCTACGCGCCCATCGCCCAGCGCCTGGGCATGAACAAGTTCAAGGCCGAGCTGCAGGATCTTGGTTTCCGCGCCCTGTACCCGAAGCGGCACGCGGTGATCTCCCGGCGCATCGCTTCCCAGCCGGTGATGCGGCGCGAGGCCCTGGCCACGGTCGAGGCCCAGCTGGCGCAGCGCCTGGCCCAGGAGCAGCTGCCGCATACCCTGGTGAGCCGGGTGAAGTCGCCCTGGAGCATCTACACCAAGATGAAGCAGGAGAACAAAAGCCTCGACCAGGTGCTCGACGTGTTCGGCTTCCGCATCGTCGTGCCGGGCGTGATGCAGTGCTACCACGCGCTGGGCGCCGTGCACTCGGTGTTCAAGCCGCTCGACGGCCGCTTCCGCGACTTCATCGCCATCCCCAAGGCCAATGGCTACCAGAGCCTGCACACGGTGCTGTTCGGCCCCTACGGCGCGCCGGTGGAAGTGCAGATCCGCACCGAGGAGATGGACCAGGTGGCCGAACGCGGCGTCGCCGCGCACTGGCTGTACAAGAGCGCGGGCAGCGGCAGCACGGCGGCGCAGGTGCGCGCCCAGGACTGGATCCGCAACCTGATGGACGCCCAGCAGGCGGCCGGCTCGTCGCTGGAGTTCCTGGAGAACGTGAAGGTCGACCTGTTCCCGGACGAGGTCTACCTGTTCACGCCCAAGGGCGACATCATGGCACTGCCGCGCAACGCCACCGCGCTCGACTTCGCCTACGCCGTGCATACCGACGTTGGCAACCACGCCGTCGCCGCCCGCGTCGACCGCCGGCTGGTGCCGCTGCGCACCAAGCTCACCAGCGGCCAGAGCGTGGAGGTCATCACCGCGCCCTCGGCCTCGCCCGGCCCGCAGTGGCTCGAATACGTGGTCTCGAGCAAGGCGCGCACGGCCATCCGGCACTTCCTCAAGCGGCTCGAGCACGAGGACGCGGTCGACCTTGGCCACCGCATGCTCGACCGCGCGCTCGAAGCCATGGAATGTTCGCTCGACCGCGTGCCGGCCGAGCGGGTCGAGCAGCTGCTCGCCGACCTGCGCTACCGCCGCCTCGAGGAGCTGCTGGCCGACATCGCGCTGGGCAACCGCATGCCGGCCCAGGTGGCGCGGCTGATGGTGCACGGCGAGGAGGACGCCGCGCAGGCCCGGGCGCCGGCGCTGCCGCCGACCGAACGCATCATGATCAGCGGCAGCGAGCGCGGGGTGCTCAGTTTCGCCGCCTGCTGCCACCCGATCCCGGGCGACGAGATCATGGGCTACCTCAGCGCCGGCAAGGGCGTGGTGGTGCATCGCGCCGATTGCCCGAACGTGGCCGAATACCGCAAGTTCCCCGAGCGTTGCGTGCCCATGGGCTGGGATCGCAACGTCGAGGGCGACTACCGCGTTGCGCTGCGCATCGAGGTCGAGAACAAGCCCGGCGTGCTGGCCCAGGTGGCGGCCGCGGTGGCCGAGAGCAACTCCAATATCGACGCGGTCGAATACCGCGAGCGCGACCTGACGGTGTCGGTGATGGAGTTCTCGATCGAGGTGCGGCATCGCAAGCACCTGGCCGACGTGATCCGGCGCATCCGCCGCCTTGGCGTGGTGCACGGGGTCCAGCGCCTCTGACCGCGGCTGGCGGCCGCGCGCGGCGCGCTCCTACAATGGGGCACGACCCCAGCCGAGCACCGCCATGTCCCGCCAAGCCATCCACACCGACCTCGCCCCGGCCGCCATCGGCCCCTACTCGCAGGCCGTGCGCGCCGGCGGCACCGTGTATTTCTCCGGCCAGATCCCGCTCGACCCGGCCAGCGGCGAGCTGGTCAGCGCCGACATCGCCACCGAGGCGCGCCGGGTGTTCGACAACCTCAAGGCGGTCAGCGAGGCGGCCGGCGGTTCGCTCGACGACATTGCCCGCGTCTGCATCTACCTCACCGACATGTCGGACTTCGCCGCGGTCAACGCCGTGATGGCCGATTACTTCCAGAAGCCGTTCCCGGCGCGCTCCACCATCCAGGTCTCCGGCCTGCCCAAGGGCGCGCGTCTCGAGATCGACGCAGTGATGGTCACCGGCTGAGCCATGGCGCGGCCGCCGCGACGCCGCGACGCCCCGGCGCCCCGGCTCGATGCCAGCGGCGACGCGCCGGTGTCGGCGCTTCCCGGCGTCGGCCCGAAGGTGGCCGCCAAGCTGGCCGCGCGTGGCCTGGAAACCCTGCAGGACCTCTGGCTGCACCTGCCGTTGCGCTACGAGGACCGCACCCGCATCACCGCCATCGCCGACCTGCGGCCCGGCCAGCCGGCGCAGGTGGAGGCGCGGGTGGAGGCGGTCGAGCGCAGCTTCCGCTACCGGCCCATGCTACGCGTGGCGGTGGGCGACGACTCGCGCGGCACGCTGGTGCTGCGCTTCTTCCACTTCGGCAAGGCGCAGGTGGCGCAGTTCGTGCCGGGCCGGCGCATCCTGTGCTACGGCGAGGTGCGGCCGGGCCAGCATGGCCTGGAGATGGTGCATCCGAGCTACCGGATGCTGGCCGACGAGGCCGATGCGGCCCCGCGTGACCGCCTCGATCCGGTGTATCCGGCGATCGAAGGCCTGGGCCCGGCCACGGTGGCGAAGCTGGTGGGCGAGGCGCTGGCGCGGCTGCCGCCGGCCGACACCCTCGAGCTGCTGCCCGCGGGCACGCGCGAGTCCCTGGGCCTGCCGACGCTGCGAGAGGCCCTGCTCACCGCGCACCGGCCGCCGCCCGACGCCGACCTGGCCCTGTTCGCCGCCGGCCGCCACCCGGCCCAGCGGCGGCTGGCGCTGGAGGAGCTGCTCGCCCACCACCTGAGCCTGCGCCGACAGCGCATCGCCCTGCGCGAGCACGGCGCCATGCCGGTGCGGCCGGCCGGCAAGCTGGCGGCGGCGCTGTGCAAGCGCCTGCCGTTTCCGCTCACCGGCGCCCAGCAGCGCGTGCTCGACGAGGTGGCCCGCGACATGGCCCGGCCCGAGCCGATGCTGCGCCTGGTGCAGGGCGACGTCGGCAGCGGCAAGACCGTGGTGGCCGCGCTGGCCGCCGCCAACGCGGTCGAGGCGGGCCGGCAGGTGGCGCTGATGGCGCCGACCGAACTGCTGGCCGAGCAGCATTTCAACAATTTCCGGGCCTGGCTCGAGCCGCTGGGCCTGCGCGTGGCCTGGCTGGCCGGCAAGGTCACCGGCAAGGCGCGCGCGGCCGCCCTCGACGACATCGCCCACGGCCGCGCCCAGGTGGTGGTGGGCACGCATGCGCTGATGCAGGAGAAGGTCGCTTTCGCCGCCCTGGCCCTGGCCATCGTCGACGAGCAGCACCGCTTCGGCGTGCACCAGCGCCTGGCCCTGCGCGACAAGGGGCTGTCGGGCAGCCAGGTGCCGCACCAGCTGGTGATGACCGCCACGCCGATCCCGCGCACGCTGGCGATGTCGGCCTACGCCGACCTCGACGTGTCGGTGATCGACGAAATGCCGCCCGGGCGCACGCCGGTGACGACGGTGGCGGTGAGCGGCGAGCGCCGCGCCGAAGTGGTCGAGCGCATCCGCGCCGCCTGCGCCGAGGGCCGCCAGGCCTACTGGGTCTGCACCCTGATCGAGGACAGCGAGGAGGTCGAGGCGCAGGCGGCGCAGACCACCTTCGAGCAGCTGGGCGAGGCGCTGCCGGGCCTGCCCCTGGGCCTGCTGCACGGGCGCATGAAGCCGGCGGAGAAGCAGGCGGTGATGGCGCGCTTCAAGGCCGGCGAGACCAAGTTGCTGGTGGCCACCACCGTCATCGAGGTCGGCGTGGACGTGCCCAATGCCAGCCTGATGATCATCGAGAACGCCGAGCGCCTGGGCCTGGCCCAGCTGCACCAGCTGCGCGGGCGCGTCGGCCGGGGCGCCGCGGCCTCGAGCTGCGTGCTGATGTACAAACCGCCGCTGTCGGCGCTGGCGCGCGAGCGCCTGGAAGTGATGCGCGCCACCACCGACGGTTTCGTGATCGCCGAGAAGGACCTGGAACTGCGCGGCCCGGGCGAACTGCTGGGTACGCGCCAGACCGGCCTGGCCAGCTTCCGCGTGGCCGACCTGGCCCGTGATGCCGACCTGCTGCCGGCCGTGCACCGCGCCGCCGATGGGCTGCTGGCCGCCGACCCTGGCCTGGCGGGCCGCGTGGTGGCGCGCTGGGTGGGCGGCGCGGCGCGTTTCGCCGGTGCCTGAGACCGAGCCGGGTGATTCGGGGATAATCCCCGGATGAACGAACGCATCCCGCTGCTGATCGACACCGACCCGGGCGTGGACGACGCGCTGGCCCTGCTGATGGCCTTCGCCGATCCGCGCCACGAGCTCAAGGCCCTGACCATCGCCGCCGGCAACGTCGGCCTGGGCCACACGGTCGCCAACGCGCTCAAGCTGTGCGAAATCGCCGGCGTGGACGTGCCGGTGCACCCCGGCTGCCCGGTGCCGCTGCTGCACCCCGCCGCCGACGCCGCCTACGTGCACGGCCAGGATGGCTTCGGCGACACCGGCTACGCGCCGGCGGCGCGCCGGCCGCAGGACGAGCATGCGGCCCTGGCCATCCTGCGCATCGCCCGCGAGCACGCGGGCCGCCTGCTGCTGGTCACGCTCGGTCCGCTCACCAACCTGGCCCTGGCCCTGCGCCTGGATCCTACCCTGCCTTCCCGGGTGGGGCGGCTGGTGGTGATGGGCGGTGCCGTGACGGGGCAGGGCAACACCTCGGTGCCGGCCGAATTCAACATCGCCTTCGACCCGGAAGCGGCCGACATCGTGTTCCGGTCCTTCCCGAAGGCCGAGGTGGTGGACTGGGAGGCGGTGCTGCGGCACGGCTTCCTGCATACCGACGTGGACGCCTGGCTGGCCGCGGGCGACGCCCGGGCCCGCTTCTACGACGCCATTTCCCTCAACACCCGGCGCTGGTCCGCCGAGCGCCGCGGCGAGCGCTGGCACAGTGCCGACGCCCTGGCCATGGCCGTGGCGCTGGCCCCCGGCGGGGTGCGCCGGGCCGAGGACCGGCCGCTGGCGGTGGAGCTGGAGGGCCGGCTTTCCCGGGGCGCCACCGTGGTGGACTGGCAGCGGCGCAGCGGCCAGCCGGACAATGCCCGGATCGTGCTCGATTACGACCAGGCGGCCTTCGAGGCCCGGGTCCGGGGCGCGCTCGGGGCCTGAGTGCGACCGGCTTGCCCCGGCCGCCGGATCCGGCCTATAATTCCGGTCTTTCCCTACGAATCAACGGCGGAGCCACCAGCCATGAAGGCCGACATCCACCCGAACTACAAAGAAGTCGTCTTCCAGGACCTGTCCTCCGACTTCGCGTTCCTCACCCGTTCCACCCTCTCGAGCAAGGAGACGGTGAAGTGGGAGGACGGCAACGAGTACCCGCTGGTCAAGATCGACATCAGCTCGGCCTCGCACCCGTTCTACACCGGCAAGCAGAAGGTCATGGACACCGGCGGCCGCGTCGACCGCTTCCGCAAGCGCTACGCCAAGTAAGCGCCGCGCCGGGCCGCATGCCGGCCCAGTCCACAAAAGGCCACCCCCCGGGGTGGCCTTTTGCGTTGCAGCCATGGTGCTTCGAACACGCTCCCTGTCACTGACTTCGGCGGCCCGCCATGCGATACTTCCGCGAATGGTAGCCGCCCCCGGGCGGCACGCCTCGGTTCTTCATGGCGGGCCCGCGCCGGGACCACCCGGATCACGGCCCGCACATCCCTGAAAGGAGTCCGCCCGTGTCCGACAACAAGAGCGTCGTGCTCAACGCCGCCGGCAAGAACGTAGAGCTTCCCGTCCACCACGGCACCCTCGGTGCCCCCTGCGTGGACATCACCCGGCTGCCGAAGGAAACCGGGCTGTTCACCTACGACCCCGGCTTCGTGGCGACCGCCAGCTGCCGCAGCGCGGTGACCTACATCGACGGCGACGAGGGCGTGCTGCTCTACCGCGGCTACCCGATCGAGCAGCTGGCCAAGCACTCGAGCTTCCTGGAAACGAGCTACCTGCTCATGAACGGCGAGCTGCCGGACGCGTCGCAGTTCGCGAAGTTCGAGCACGAAGTCACCCACCACACGATGATGCACGAGGCCTTCAAGAGCTTCCTGCACGGCTTCCGCCACGACGCCCATCCGATGGCGATGCTGTGCGGCATGGTCGGCTCGCTCGCGGCCTTCTACCACGACGACCTCGACCTCGAGGACCCGGAGCAGCGCCGCCTGGCCGCGATCCGCCTGCTGGCCAAGGTGCCCACCATCGCCGCCGCGTGCTATCGCCACTCGATCGGCTGGCCGATCCGCTACCCGCGCAACAACCTCGAGTACGTCGAGCGCTTCCTGCACATGATGTTCGAGGTGCCCTCGGGCCCGCTGCAGCTCAAGCCGGTGGCCGCCAAGGCGCTCGACCTGCTGTTCATCCTGCACGCCGACCACGAGCAGAACGCCTCCACCTCGACCGTCCGCCTGGTCGGCTCGACCGGCGCCAACCCCTACGCCTGCGTCGCCGCGGGCGTGGCCGCGCTCTGGGGCCCGGCCCACGGTGGCGCCAACGAGGCGGTGCTGAAGATGCTGGCCGAGATCGGCCGCCCGGAGGACGTCTCCAAGGCCGTCGACCGCGCCAAGGACAAGAACTCGGGCTTCCGCCTGATGGGCTTCGGCCACCGCGTGTACAAGAACTTCGACCCGCGCGCGACCATCATCCGCGAGATGTGCCACAAGGTGCTCAGCGAGCTCGGCGTGGACGACCCGATGCTGGAAGTGGCGATGCGCCTGGAAGAGGCCGCGCTCAAGGACGAGTACTTCGTGCAGCGCAAGCTCTACCCGAACGTCGACTTCTACTCGGGCATCATCTACAAGGCGCTGGGCATCCCGACCGAGATGTTCACGGTGATGTTCGCCATCGCCCGCACCGCCGGCTGGGTCTCGCACTGGCTCGAGCAGCAGACCGATCCGGAAGCCAAGATCGGCCGTCCGCGCCAGATCTACACCGGCGCCGCGACGCGCGACTACGTGGGCATGGACAAGCGCTGACGCGCCCAACCGTGGCCAACCGGACGCCCCGCCTCGCGCGGGGCGTTCGCGTTTCAGGCGCCGTCGCCGGCCAGCAGGCGCTCGACGGCGGCGCGGCCCGCGCGGGGCAGGGCGCCTTCGCCCAGCGGATCGCGCGGCGCGTGGCGGGCGGCCTGCGCCGGCAGCACCCACAGTTCGAAGGGCAGGCCGTCGGCCACCAGCTCCCAGCAGGGCACGTTGGCCGGCTGGCCGTCGGCGAGCAGCAGCCGGCGGCTGGCCTGGCGGGCGGGCGCGGCGCGGTCGGCCAGCAGCCGGGCCACGGCATCGGGGTCGTCGGCGTGCAGGTGCAACTGCACCGCAGCGCCTGGCCCGGCGCTGCCGTCGAGCACCGGGCCGGCCAGGCGCGGGTCGAACGCGGCGAAGAACGCCATCGCCTCCAGCGCGGCCTCGCGCAGCCGGCGCAGCCGGCCGGCATCGCTGCCGCCGAACAGCCGGCGGTGTGCGTCGAGGGCTTCGAGGATCTCGGCGCGGCCCGGCAGCGAGGCAGGGTCGGAGATGCCCAGCCGCCGTGCGGCGCGCTGGCGCGCCTGCAGCGGGTCGCCGCCCTCGCCGGCCAGCAGCCGGGCCGCCTCGGCGGCCACGCGCTGGCGGCGCAGCTGCGCCGCGGGGGCGTCAGAAGATGTCGAACGCCTCTTCATTGCTGAGCACCGGTTCGTCGTCGAAGCCGGCGGTGCTCATGCGCTCGTAGTCCTCGCGCTTGACGTAGTCGCGCACGCTGCCGGGGCTGCCCTCGGGCACCAGCCGGCCGGTGCCGGCGTCCACCCATACCGTGAGCACGCCCGACGGAACCGCCGGTTCGACCACCGGCACGTCCTTGAGCGCGGCGCCCATGTAGCCGATCCAGATCGGAAGCGCCGCCTTGCCGCCGTACTCGCCGCGGCCGAGGCTGGAGAAGTCGTCCTTGCCGACCCAGACGGTGGTGACCAGGTCGCCACCGAAGCCGGAGAACCAGGCGTCGCGGTACTCGTTGGTCGAGCCGGTCTTGCCGCCGAGGTCGTCGCGGCCGATGACCTTGGCCGAGGCGCCGGTGCCGCGCCGCACCACGTCCCTGAGCATCGAGTGCACCAGGAAGGCGGTGCGCTCGTCGATGGCGCGCGGCGCGGGCGTCCACTGGCCATCGGCCGCCGGCGGCGCAGCGTCCGCGCCGGCTTCGGGTGTCGTCGGGGCCGCCTCGGCGCTCGCCTGCGAAGGCCCGAAGTCGAAGCCGTCCACCACGGTCGGGGCGTCCCGGGCGCCCTGGGCCTCGGTGCCGGCGCAGTTGCGGCAGGCCCGGGCCGGCACGTTCTGGCTGATGACCTGGCCATTGCGGTCGACCACCCGGTCGATGAACCAGGGTTCGACCAGGTAGCCGCCGTTGACGATCACCGTATAGCCGCGCGCGATCGACAGCGGCGTGAGCGAGGAGGTGCCCAGGGCCATCGACAGGTTCGGCGGCAGGCTCTCCTGGCTGAAGCCGAACTGGGTGATGTAGCGGCTTGCGAAGTCCACGCCGATGGCGTCGAGCAGGCGCACCGAGACCAGGTTGCGCGACTGCACCATGGCTTCGCGCAGGCGCATCGGGCCGGCGAAGTTGCCGGCGTCGTTCTGCGGCCGCCAGACGTTGCCGGCCCGGTCGCGGAACACCACCGGCGCGTCGAGCACGATGCTGGCCGGCGAGAAACCGCGCTCGAAGGACGCGGCGTAGACGAAGGGCTTGAAGCTCGAGCCGGGCAGGCGCTGGGCCTGGGTGGCGCGGTTGAACTTGTTCAGGCCGAAGCTGAAGCCACCGACCAGGGCGCGCACGGCGCCGTCCTCGGGCTGCAGCGACACCAGCGCCGCTTGGGCCGCCGGGATCTGTGCCAGCCGCAGCTTGCCGGTCGCGGTGTCGAGCGACAGCCGCACCACGTCGCCGCGCTTGAACAGCTGCGCGGGCGTCTTGCGGGTCCAGCGGGTGGACTCGGCGTCGAGCTCGAGCTCGTTGCCGGCCGCCGTGAGCAGCGTCGCGCGCTCGCCCTCGGTGCCCGTGACCAGCGCGGCCTGCAGGCCGCCGAGGGTGGGGTAGGGGCGCAGGCGCTTGCTCATTTCCGCCACCGGTTCGCCCGCCGGCACGTCGAGACTGGCCTCCGGGCCACGATAGCCGTGGCGACGGTCGTACTCGAGCAGGCCGGCCTGCAGCGAGCGCACGGCCGCCATCTGGTCGTCGCCATCGAGCGTGGTGTAGACGCTCAGGCCGCTGGTGGTGGCCTCGGCGCCGAAGCGCTGCTCCATCTCGGCGCGCACCATCTCGGCCACGTACGGCGCCTCGACCTCGATCTTGGGCTCGTGCGGGCTGGCGTTCATCGGCGCGGCCTGCGCCTCGCGCTCCTCGGCCTCGGTGATCATCCCCTCCTCGCGCATGCGCTGGAGCACGTAGTTGCGGCGCACCAGGGCGCGCTCGGGGTTGATGATCGGGTTGCCGCTGGAGGGGAACTTCGGGATCGAGGCCAGGGTGGCCGCCTCGGCCAGGGTGAGCTGGTCGAGCGGCTTGCCGTAGTAGTACTCGGCGGCCGCGGCGATGCCGTAGGCGCGGTTCCCGAAAAAGCTCTTGTTGAGGTAGAGCTCGAGGATCTCGTCCTTGCTCAGCTCGCGCTCCATCTTCAGCGCCAGGAAGATCTCGGTGAGCTTGCGGGTGTACGAATACTCGGTGCTCAGGAAGAACTGCCGGGCCACCTGCTGGGTGATGGTGCTGCCGCCGGGCACGCGGCCGTCGGTGGTGGCCAGCAGCCAGACCGCGCGGGCGATGCCGCGCCAGTCCACGCCCGGGTGCTCGTAGAAGCGGGCGTCCTCGATGGCGATGAAGGTCTGCTTGACGCGCTCGGGCACGTCCTCGATGTCCACCGGGAAGCGGCGCGTCTCACCGATGACCGAGATCAGCCGGCCGTCGCGCGAATAGATCGAAAGCGGCACCTGGAGCTCGACGTTGCGCAGTTCCTGCACGTCGGGCAGGCGGGGCGAAATTAGCCAGTACAGGATGCCCAGGGTGGCGAAACCCAGCAGGGCCAGCCCGGCGAACAGGAACAGTGCCCGGCGGAGCAGGCGTTTGAATCGGGCCATCCAGGGCCTCTCCCGAGGTTTACAGCGACATGGGGCTGGGAGTATAGAACGTGGGCGGCATGGCCGCTTCCGGGCTTGTCCCGGCAAGCGGCCGGGTCCGGGCCCGGATTGCGTCTAGAAGGGGAAGCCCGGGCCCGACCAGGCGGGGGCCAAGGGTGTCCGGACAGGGGGGCATTGCCATTTGGGAAATTTTCGTTATTTAATGTAATGGCGCACCATTCGTGTGTAAGCGCCCGTCGGAAGGGGAGAAACCGTGGGTCTTTTCGGAAATGCCAAGACACCGCTGGTCGGCCTGGACATCAGTTCCACCGCCGTCAAGCTACTTCAGCTCACCGAGTCCGGCGGGCGGTACCGCGTTGAGCACTACGCGGTCGAGCCGCTGCCACCCAATGCCGTGGTCGAGAAAAACATCGTCGAGGTCGAGGCCGTCGGCGAGGCGATCAAGCGCGCGGTGGCCCGCTCGGGAACCAAGGCCAAGCATGCCGCGGCCGCGGTCTCCGGCTCCTCGGTGATCACCAAGGTCATCCCGGTCCAGGGCGACCTGGACGAGGACGCGCTGGAGGACCAGATCCAGCTCGAGGCCTCCAACTACATCCCTTACCCCATCGACGAGGTGAGCCTCGATTTCGAGGTCATCGGCCCCGTGCCGAACAACCCGGAGATGGTGCAGGTGATGCTGGCGGCCTCGCGCACCGAGAACGTCGAGCTGCGCCAGTCGGCGCTCGAGCTCGGCGGCCTCACCGCCAAGGTCATCGACGTCGAGGCCTTCGCGATGGAGAACGCCTTCAAGCTGGTCGCCGACCAGCTGTCGGTGCCCAAGGACGCGATCGTCGCCCTGGTCGACATCGGCGCCACCATGACCACGCTCAACGTGCTGCGTGCCCAGCGCAGCATCTACACCCGCGAGCAGGTCTTCGGCGGCAAGCAGCTCACCGACGAGGTGATGCGCCGCTACGGCCTGAGCTACGACGAGGCGGGCCTGGCCAAGCGCCAGGGCGGCCTGCCCGAGAGTTACGAGGTCGAGGTGCTCGAGCCGTTCAAGGAAGCGCTGGTCCAGCAGGTCAGCCGCCTGCTGCAGTTCTTCTACGCCGGCAGCGACTTCAACCGCGTCGACCAGGTGGTTCTGGCCGGCGGCTGCGCCTCGATCGCCGGCATCGCAAACCTGGTCGAGGAACAGCTGGGCGTCCCGACCGTGATCGCTAACCCGCTCGCCAACATGGCGCTCGGCCCCCGCGTCCAGGCTCACGCCCTGGCGCAGGACGCCCCCGCCCTGATGATCGCCTGCGGCCTGGCCCTGAGGAGCTTCGACTGATGGCCAGAATCAACCTGCTTCCCTGGCGCGCCGAACGGCGCAAGCAGCGCCAGAAGGAATTCATGACCCTGCTCGGCCTGGCGGCCGCCGCAGGCGTGCTGATCAGCTTCCTGATCGTCATGTACTACAACGGCCAGATCGAGGGCCAGCAGTACCGCAACCAGTACCTGCGCAACCAGATCACGCTGGTCGATGAGCAGATCAAGGAAATCGAGGCCCTCGACCGCAAGAAGGCCAACCTGCTTGCGCGCAAGCAGGTGATCGAGGAACTGCAGGCGAGCCGTTCGCAGATGGTGCATCTGTTCGACCAGCTCGTGCGCACCATTCCCGAGGGCGTGAAGCTCAACACGATCAAGCAGGCCGGTTCGGTGCTGACGCTCGATGGCCAGGCCCAGTCCAACGCCCGCGTCAGTTCCTACATGCGCAACCTGGAGGAGTCGGGCTGGATGGCCAACCCCGATCTTTCGATCATCGAGGCCAAGGGTGACGACAAGGGCCTGCCGAACGCCTTCTCCCTGAAGGTGCAGATGGTGACGCCGAAGCAGGATGACGCCGCCGCCGAAGGCGAAGCGGTCGCGGGAGGTGCCCGATGAGCAGCAAGAACGTCGACCTGCGCAACCTCGACTTCAACAATGCCGGCGCCTGGCCGATGCAGATCAAGATCGTCGCCTGCGTGCTGCTGGTGGCGGTGATCGTCGGTGCATCCTGGTACCTGTTCGTCAGCGACCGCCGCATCACCCTGCAGGCCGAGGAGGCCACCGAGCGCACGCTGCGCGAGGAGTTCCAGGGCAAGCAGGGCCGCGCTGCCAACCTCGAGCCGCTCAAGCAGCAGCTCGCCCAGATGGAAGTGATGCTGCAGCAGATGCTGCGCCAGTTGCCGAGCAAGAACGAGATGCCCGACCTGATCGTCGATATCTCGCAGACGGCGCTCGCTGCGGGCATCACCAACGAGCTGTTCCAGCCGGGCGCCGAAAGCCAGCGCGAGTTCTACGCCGAGAAGCCGATCCAGCTGCGCATGGTGGGCACCTACCACCAGTTCGGCGCCTTCGTCAGCGGCGTGGCCTCGCTGCCGCGCGTGGTGATCATGACCATGCACGACATCTCGCTCGAGCCGCGTTCCGGCAAGGACGGCACCCTGGTGCTCTCGGGCACGGTGAAGACCTATCGCTACCTCGATGAAGACGAAACCAATGCCGCGGGAGGTTCGCAGTGATGGCCCCGTCCATGCCCCGTAAAGCCATGAGCGGGCTGCTGATCGCGGCCGTGGTGCTGTCGCTCTCGGCCTGCACGCGCGGCAGCCGCGACCTCGAGGCCTGGGTGGCCGAGGTCAAGGCCCGCCCGGCACCGCCGCTCGACCCGCTGCCGGTGATGAAGCAGTTCGAGACCTTCGAATATGCCGCGCAGGACATGCGCGACCCGTTCAGCCAGCCCAGCGCCGACCGCGATGGTGGCAGCCAGCTGAGGCCGGATCCGAATCGCCGGAAGGAGGTCCTGGAGGCCTTCCCGCTCGACAGCCTGGACATGGTCGGCACCATTGGTACCGGCCCCGGGGTCATCGGCCTGGTGATGGGACCCGACCGCGTCACGCATCGCGTGCGCCCGGGCAACTACTTGGGTCTCAACGACGGTCGGATCACTTCGGTTTCCGAAGACCGCATCGAGATCGTCGAACTCGTTCCGGATGGGGCGGGCGGCTGGCTGGAACGCCAGGCCCGTATCGCCCTTGAAGACAATTGATTGGGGGAATGCACGATGACCGCGAATAACACGATCGGCGAGGGGATGGGCACCAAGCGTCGCTGGGTGCTGGCCATGGGAGCGCTCGCCGTCGGCATGGCGACGTCGCTGTCGGCGATGGCGGAGAACGTCCTCAAGGACGTTCGCTACGCCTCGGCCCCCGGTGGCAAGGTAGACATCACCCTGGAGTTCGCCGAGCCCATCGGCGAAGTGCAGGCCTTCACCACCGACACGCCGCCGCGCATCGCGGTCGACCTGCCGGAAACCAGCAATGGCCTGAGCCAGCGCCGGGTGGTGATCGGTAGCGGCGCCACTTCGGCGGTCTCCGCCGTCGAGGCCGGTGGCCGCACCCGCGTGGTGGTGGACCTGTTCCGCCCCGCCGGCTACACCACCCGCAGCGCCGGCAACCTGCTCGTCCTGACGGTCGATGCCGGTGCCCAGCAGTCCGGCCTCGCCACCGGCCCGGATCCGACCAAGAAGGTCGCCTCCGGCCTGGAAGTCGCCAACATCGACTTCCGCCGCGGCGAGAACGGTTCGGGCCGCGTGGTGCTTCGCTTCAACGGCGACGGCGCCACCGCCGACATGCGCAACGAGGGTTCGCGCATCGTCGTCGACGTGGCCAATGCCAGCATTCCCGAGAACCTGCGCCGCCAGCTGGACGTGACGGACTTCGCCACGCCGGTGCGCAGCCTCGAGCCGAACGCCAACGCCGGCAGCACCCGCCTGGTGATCAACACCAACGGGGCCTTCGACTCGATGGCCTACCAGACCGGCAACGAATACGTGGTCGAGGTCAGCCCGAAGCGGGCCGCCCCGGGTACCACGGTCGTCGCCGGCGCCCCGGGCCGCGCCGCCGGTGCGGTGGCGGGCGACATGGAGGGCAAGCGCTACAGCGGCCGCCCGGTGACCTTCAACTTCCAGGACGTGCCGGTGCGCACGGTGCTGCAGCTGATCGCCGAGGAGTCGGGCCTGAACGTGGTCGCGGCCGACACGGTGCAGGGCAACGTCACCCTGCGCCTGATCAACGTGCCTTGGGACCAGGCGATGGACATCGTGCTGCGTGCCAAGCAGCTCGACAAGCGCCGTGACGGCAACGTCATCTGGGTGGCCCCGCAGGCCGAGATCGCCTCCTTCGAGAAGGCCGTGGCCGATGCCCGCATCGCCAACGAGGAGCGCGAGCCTCTGGTGACGGAGTACATCCCGATCAACTACGGCAACGCCGAGGACATCGCCAAGCTGCTCACCGAGGACAGCAAGAGCTCCCAGGGTTCGGGCGGCGGCAGTTCCGGCCAGGTGAACCGCGGATTCCTCTCGCCGCGCGGCAGCGTCAGCTTCGACAACCGCACCAACACCCTGCTGCTGATCGACATCCAGAGCAAGGTCGACGAAATCAAGACCCTGCTGGCCACGCTCGACCGCCCGGTCGACCAGGTACTGATCGAGGCCCGCATCGTCGTCGCCACCGAGCTGTTCGCCCGCGAGCTGGGCGTCGAGTTCGGCGTACAGGACCGCACGGGCACCCTGCCGGCCAGCAACGAAACGACCACCGACTCGGGCTTCTCGGTGTCCCTGCCGGCCAACCCGGCTGCCGGCCTGTTCAACCTGAGCATCCTGCGCCAGGACATCGTGCTCGACCTCGAGCTCTCGGCCCTTGAGGAAGAGGGCCGCGGCGAAGTGGTGTCCAACCCGCGCGTGATCACCGCCAACCAGCGCGAGGCGATCATCCGCCAGGGCGACGAGGTGGCCTACCTGACCATCCAGCCGGCCACCACGCCGGGTGCCGTGGCCCAGGCGACCGTCGAGTTCAAGGAAGTGCTGCTCGAGCTCAAGGTCACTCCGACCATCACCCAGGACGGCCGCGTCTACCTGAACCTGGCCGTCAAGAAGGACGAGGTCAGCGAGCTGGTCGCCAACCCGGCCGGCGGCTTCATCCCGCAGATCGCCCGTCGCGAGGTCAGCACCGCCGTGCTGATCGACAACGGCCAGACCGTGGTGGTGGGCGGCGTGTACGAGTTCAAGAACCGCGATGACCTGCGCAAGGTGCCCTTCCTGGGCGACCTGCCGGTGGTCGGCAACCTGTTCAAGTCGCGCGCCAAGTCGGCGGAGAAGGCGGAACTGCTGATCTTCGTCACCCCGCGCGTACTGCAGGTGGCCAAGGGCGGCTGAAGCCCGCGGATGGTGGATACGGACAGGGCCGCGAAAGCGGCCCTGTTTCGTTACTGCCAGTGCACGCCATGGAAACGCCACTGCGCATCGAACTGCAGCCCGGCCAGGCCCTCTTCCACGAGGGCGAGCCCCCCGACACCGCCTACCTGATCGAAAGCGGCCAGATCGAGGTTCGTTCCCACCAGTCCGGCCGCCCGGTGCTGCTCAGCCTGTTGGGGCCGGGCGACCTGGTCGGCGAGATGGCGGTGATCGACGACTCGCCGCGCACGGCCAGCGCCATCGCGCTGTCGCACTGCGTGCTCTTCCCCATCGACCGCAGCCAGATCGCCGAGCGGCTCGCCGCCACCGACCCGATCGTGCGTTCCCTGCTCGAAAGCCAGCTCAAGCGCTACCGCGGCGCGCTGGCGGCGCTGCAGGGAATGCCGCAGGCGCCCGGCCTGCTGCCGGTGACGCCTTCGGAGCGCTTGGGCATCGGGCGGATCCGGCTCGAGTCGCAGCTCCGCGAGGCACTCGCCGGCCGCGGCCTGGAACTCGGCCTGCAGCCGCTGCTGGACGTCGATCGAAACCAGGTGGCCGGCTACGAAGCCCTGGTGCGGTGGAACCATCCCGAGCGCGGCCCCATCTCGCCAGCGGAATTCGTTGCCCTGGCCGAGGAGACCTCGCTGATCGTGCCGGTGGGGGAGTACGTCATGGACGCGGCCTGCGAGGCCGTGGCGGCCCTGGTGCGGGCCGGGCATGGCTCGCCCTTCGTGGCGGTGAACGTCTCCGCCCGCCAGCTCGGCCACCCCGGGCTGGTCGAACGCATCGTCGCGCGCGCCGACGCCGCCCGCCTGCCGCGCGGCAGCCTGAAGCTGGAGATCACCGAAAGCCAGGCGCTCGACTACACGCTGGTGGGCGAGGTGATCTCGCTCTGCCACGGGCACGGCATCAAGGTCGCCCTGGACGACTTCGGCACCGGCTATTCGCACCTGGCCCACCTGCACCGGCTCGACTTCGACGTGCTTAAGGTCGACCAGGCCTTCTCCCGGCACATGCTGGCCGACCCGCGCGCCATGTCGGTGGTGGAGGCCATCGTGCAGCTGGGTCGGGCGCTTTCGGCCGAGATCGTGGTCGAGGGCATCGAGACGCCGGCCCAGCTCGAGGTCCTGCGCCGGCTCGGCTGCCAGTTCGCCCAGGGCTACCTGATCGGACGGCCACGCCTGCTGCAGGAAATCCTGGCCGCGGCCTGAGCCGGCGCCTGTTGTAAGCTGGCCGCTTTCGGAATCACGCGGAGCCCCGGATGCCGTCGATGTCCCTGCACACCCGCATGCTGCTTGGCTTCATCGCCGGCACCACGCTGGGTCTGATGGCCAACCTGTTCGCCGCCGACGCGGGCTGGCTCGACGTATTCGTGGGCTACGTCGCCGACCCGGTTGGCCAGCTGTTCCTGCGCCTGCTGTTCATGCTGGTGATTCCGCTGGTGTTCTCCGCCCTGGTCCTGGGCGTGGTGGAGATCGGCGACCCGCGCTCGCTCGGGCGCATCGGCACCAAGACCCTGCTGTGGATCCTGGTCGTCACCACGGTGGCGGTCGGCATCGGCCTGCTGATGGTGAACCTGCTCGAGCCCGGCCGCGGCATCCCGCCCGAGCTGGGCGCCGAACTGATGAGCCAGACCGGAGACCGTGCCGCCCAGATCGCGGCCGGGCGCGAGAACGTGTCCGGCATGGCCGTGCTGCTCAACATCGTGCCGCGCAACCCGGTGCAGGCCGCCGCCAACGGCGACCTGATCGCGGTTATGTTCTTCGCCCTGATGTTCGGCGTCGCCGCCACCGTCGTCCGCAGCGAGGGCACCCGGACCTTCGTGTCGGCCATGCAGGGCGTCTACGACATCTGCCTCAAGCTGATCGACTGGGTCATCCGGTTGGCGCCCTGGGCCGTGGCCGCGCTGCTGTTCTCGATCACCGCCAAGCTCGGTTTCGACGTGCTGGTGCAGCTGGCCCGTTTCGTCGGAACGGTGCTGCTGGCCCTGTCGATCCACTTATTCGTGGTGTTCCCGCTGCTGCTGCGCACCTTGGGCGGCATGTCGCCGCTGGCCTTCTTCCGCGGCGCCCAGCCGGCGCTGCTCACCGCCTTCTCGACCTCCTCGTCCAGCGCCACGCTGCCCACTACGCTGGCGGTCGCGGAGCAGCGCCTGGGCGTGCCGCGCCGGGTGGCCCGCTTCGTATGCACCCTCGGCGCCACCGCCAACATGAACGGAACGGCCCTGTTCGAGGGCATCACGGTGCTGTTCCTGGCCCAGTTCTTCGGCGTCGAGCTCGGCTTCACCCAGCAGATACTGGTCCTGCTTCTGTGCATCCTCGGCGGCATCGGCGCCGCCGGCGTGCCGGGCGGCTCGCTGCCGGTGATCGCCATGATCCTGGCCATGTTCGGCATCCCGCCCGAGGGCATCGGCCTGATCCTGGGCGTCGACCGCCTGCTCGACATGTGCCGCACGGTCGTCAACGTCGGCGGCGACATGGTCGGTTCGGTGGTCATCGGCCGCAGCGAGGAGGGCGTGCGCGAGTCCCCGCCGGAGCCCGGGCTGGGCGGCTAGCACCCGCGTGGGCGGGGTTCAAGCGCGACATCGGCGGCCGGGTCGGCGACAATAGCGCCCCGTTGGCCCGGCCCCGGGCCCCACGCCCTGGACGCCCCGATGACCACGCCCTCCCGCCGCGACCTCGCCAACGCCCTGCGTTTCCTCGCCATCGACGCCGTGGAGGCCGCCAAGTCCGGCCACCCAGGCATGCCCATGGGCATGGCCGACATCGCCGAGGTGCTCTGGAACGACTTCCTGAGCCACAACCCGAACAACCCCAAGTGGTTCAACCGCGACCGCTTCGTGCTCTCGAACGGCCACGGCTCGATGCTGATCTACGGCCTGTTGCACCTGTCGGGCTACGACCTGCTGCTGCAGGAACTGAAGAACTTCCGCCAGCTGCACAGCAAGACCGCCGGCCACCCCGAGTTCGGCCACACCCCCGGCGTCGAGACCACCACCGGCCCGCTGGGCCAGGGCCTGGCCAACGCCGTGGGCATGGCCCTGGCCGAGAAGCTGCTGGCGCAGCGCTTCAACCGCCCCGAGTTCAGCGTGGTCGACCACCACACCTGGGTGTTCCTGGGCGACGGCTGCCTGATGGAGGGCGTGTCGCACGAAGCCGCCTCGCTCGCGGGCACCTGGGGCCTGGGCAAGCTGATCGCCTTCTGGGACGACAACCACATCTCCATCGACGGCGACACCGCCGGCTGGTTCACCGACGACACCGCGGCCCGTTTCGAGGCCTACGGCTGGCAGGTGATCCGCAAGGTCGACGGCCATGACCCGCAGGAAATCACCCAGGCCATCCGCACCGCCCAGGCCGAGACCCAGCGCCCGACCCTGATCTGCTGCCGCACCACGATTGGTTTCGGTTCGCCCGGCAAGGCCGGCAAGGAATCGAGCCACGGCGCGCCGCTGGGCAAGGACGAAGTGGCCGCCACCCGCGCCGCGCTCGGCTGGCCGCACGCGCCCTTCGAGATCCCGGCCGCCATCGCCGACGGCTGGCGCGCCGGCAACGCCGGCCTCGTGCGCGAGGAGCAGTGGAACCGCCTGTTCGACGCCTACGCCAAGGCCTACCCGGAGCTGGCCGCCGAGCTCGTGCGCCGCTCGCATGGTGAGCTGCCGCAGGGCTTCGCCGACGCCGCGCTGGCCTACGCCCGCAAGCTCCAGCTCGAGGGCCCGGTGGTCGCCTCGCGCAAGGCCTCGCAGATGGCGCTCGAGGCCTTCGGCCCGCTGCTGCCGGAATTGATCGGCGGTTCGGCCGACCTGGCCCATTCCAACCTCACGCTCTGGAAGGGCAGCAAGTCCGTCACTTCCGACGACGCCAACGCCAACTACGTCCATTACGGCGTGCGCGAGTTCGGCATGAGCGCCATCAGCAACGGCCTGGCCCTGCATGGCGGCTTCATACCCTACGACGCCACCTTCCTGGTGTTCTCGGACTACTCGCGCAACGCCCTGCGCATGTCGGCGCTGATCCCGACCCGCGCCATCCACGTCTTCACGCACGACTCGATCGGCTTGGGCGAGGACGGCCCGACCCACCAGCCGGTCGAGCACCTGGCCTCGCTGCGCTACATCCCCAACAACGACGTCTGGCGCCCCTGCGACGCGGTCGAGTCGGCCATCGCCTGGCAGGCCGCGATCGAGCGCACCGACGGCCCCAGCTGCCTGGTGTTCAGCCGCCAGAACCTGGCGCACCAGCCGCGCACGGAGCAGCAGCTGGCCGACATCGCCCGCGGCGGCTACGTGCTGTCGGATCCGCCGGAGGGCAGGTTCGACCTGATCCTGCTGGCCACCGGCTCCGAGGTGGAGCTGGCGATGGAGGCCATGCGCCTTCTGGCCAGCGAGGGCATCTCCGCGCGCGTGGTGTCCATGCCCAGCGCCGAGGTGTTCGCCCGCCAGCCGATCGAGTGGCGCGAGGGCGTGCTGCCGGGCTGGTGCCGCAAGCGGGTCGCGGTGGAAGCCGGCGTCACCGGCTACTGGCGCCAGTTCGTCGGCCTCGATGGGGCCGTCATCGGCATCGACCAGTTCGGCGCCTCGGCCCCGGCCGACAAGCTCTACCAGCACTTCGGCATCACCACCGAGGCGGTGGTGGCGGCCGCGAAATCGCTGGGCTGACGAAAAGGCGCGGCCTCGGCCGCGCCGACCTGCGACCCGCGTCCGGGGCGCCTCAGCCGGACGCCGCGCTGCACAGGTTCCTGTGCAGCACCTCGATCACGTCATGCACCGTGCCGTCGGCCACGGAGTAGTAGACCGTCTGCGCCTCGCGGCGCGTGCTCACCAGGTTGTTCTCGCGCAGCACCGCCAGGTGCTGCGACAGGGCCGACTGGCTCAGAGGCACCAGGGCGTTGATCTCGCCCACCGACATCTCCCTTTCCACCAGCAGGCACAGCACCCGCAGGCGCTGCGGGTTGGCCATGGCCTTGAGCAGTTCGGCCGCGGCCTCGGAGGCCGATTCGATCAGCTGGACCGAGGGCGTGGCGGGGGCGGCGGGGGACTTTCGGGCGCGGGCGCTCATGCATGGGTTCCTGTCGGGTGTTGACATTATGCCAGATCGCTAATTAAGCTACAACTAAATTAGCGCAGCCGGATATTCCGGCGGGGAGACAGGCATGGCCAGCATCGTGGTCCTGGGCGCCGGCATCGGCGGCATGAGCGTGGCGTACGAGCTGCGGGCCCTGCTGGGCAAGGAGCACGCCGTCACCGTGGTGGGCGAGGGAGACCAGTTCAGCTTCACCCCCTCCAATCCCTGGGTTGCCGTGGGCTGGCGCAAGCCGTCCGACATCCAGATCGGCGTGCGTCCGCACCTGGCGAAGAAGGGCATCGGCTTCGAAGACGCCGGCGCCGGGCAGGTGTTGCCCGAGAGCAACAGCCTGCGCCTGCGCGATGGCCGCGAGCTGCCCTACGACTATCTGGTCATCACCACCGGCCCGCGCCTGGCCTTCGACGAGGTGCCCGGCCTGGGGCCCGAGGGCGGCTTCACCCAGTCGGTCTGCACCACGGCGCACGCCGCCACTGCCTGGGACGCCTACCAGGAATTCCTCAAGGACCCGGGCCCGATCGTGGTCGGCGCCGCCGCCGGCGCCAGCTGCTTCGGCCCGGCCTACGAGTTCGCCATGATCCTCGACGCCGACCTGCGCAAGCGCAAGCTGCGCGACCGCGTGCCGATGACCTACATCAGCCCCGAGCCCTACGTGGGCCACATGGGCCTGGGCGGCGTCGGCGACTCCAAGGGCCTGCTCGAATCCGAGTTCCGCCAGCGCCACATCAAGTGGATCACCAATGCCCGCATCACGAAGGTCGAGGCGGGCAAGATGCACGCCGAGGAGCTCGACGCCCGCGGCCAGCCGCTGCAGGTGCACGAGCTGCCCTTCAAGTATTCGATGGTGCTGCCGGCCTTCACCGGCGTGGACGCCGTGCGCGGCGCGAAGGAGATGTGCAACCCGCGCGGCTTCGTGCTCATCGACTCGCACCAGCGCAACCCGAAGTACCCGAACGTGTTCTCGGCCGGCGTCTGCGTCGCGATCCCGCCGGTCGAGCCGACGCCCGTGCCCACCGGCGCGCCCAAGACCGGCTTCATGATCGAGTCGATGGTCACGGCCATCGCCGAGAACATCGCCGCCGACCTCGCCGGCAAGCCGGCCGACCGCGTCGCCACCTGGAACGCGATCTGCCTGGCCGACATGGGCGACACCGGCGCCGCCTTCGTGGCGATCCCGCAGAACCCGCCGCGCAACGTCACCTGGGCCAAGGTGGGCAAGTGGGTCCACCTGGCGAAGATCGCCTTCGAAAAGTACTTCATGGCCAAGATGAAGTCCGGCAACACCGAGCCCGTCTACGAGAAGTACGTGCTCAAGCTGCTGGGCATCGTGCGCCTGAAGTAATACTCCGCACCTCCCCCGTACCAAGGAGCAAGACCATGAACCTCGACCGTGCCGTGATGGCCTTCGCCGGCGTGATGATCCTCATCTCCGTCGCCCTCGTTTATTTCGTTTCGCCGCTGTGGCTGATCTTCACCGCCTTCATCGGCCTGAACATGCTGCAGGCGTCCTTCACCGGCTTCTGCCCGGCGGCGATGATCTTCCGCAAGCTCGGCTTCAACGCCGGCTGCGCCTTCAAGTGAGGTAGGACGATGCCCGGGACCCGCCTTCTCGCCTCCGCGACGCTCGCCGCCCTGCTGCTGGCGGCATGTGGCGGCGAACCCGCCGTCACCGCCCCGGCGCCCGCGGTGGGCTTCGAGACGATCACGGTCGCCCCGCGCACTTCGGCGCGCGAACGCAGCTGGGATGGCGTGGTCGAGGCCGTCAACCAGGCCACGCTGTCGGCGCAGACGCGCGGCCGCGTGGTCGAGCTGCCCTTCGACGTGAACGACTACGTCGAGGCAGGGCAGGTGGTGGTGCGCTTCACCGACGTCGAGCAGGTGTCGGCGCAGCGCCGCGCCTCGGCGGCGCTCAACGCCGCCCAGGCCGACTACACCGAAGCCGAGGCCGCGTTCCGCCGCACCGAGGAGTTGGTGGCCAAACAGCTGCTGGCGCGCGCCGCGCTCGACCAGGCCCGCGCCCGCCGCGATGCAACCCGCGCCGCGCTCGAGGCCGCCCGCGCCGGCGTCAGCGAGGCCGGCGAGCAGGTGGACTACACGGTCATCCGCGCGCCGTACTCGGGCATCCTCACCGCCCGCCACGTCGAGGTCGGCGAAGCGGTGCAGCCCGGCCAGCCGCTGGTGTCCGGACTGTCGCTGCAACAGCTGCGCGTGAACGTCGAGGTACCGCAGAGCGACGTCGCCGCCCTGCGCGAGCACGGCAGCGCCACCGTGGTGCTGCCGGGTGGCGGCCGCGTCGAGGCGGCGCAGCTGGTCGTGTTCCCGTATGCCGATCCCGGCACGCACAGCTTCAAGGTGCGGGTCGAATTGCCCGAAGTGGAAACCGGCCTGCAGCCGGGCATGACCGTCAAGGTCGCCTTCAAGACCGGCGAGGCCCGCCATCTCTGGGTGCCCGCCACCGCGCTCGTCACCCGGAGCGAAGTGACCGCCGTCTACGTCGTCGCCGATGACAATCGCGTCGCGCTGCGCCAGGTGCGCCTGGGCCACCGTCGCGAGGGCGAGGTGGAAGTGCTGGCCGGCCTGGCCGAAGGCGAGCGCATCGCCGCCAACCCGCTCGATGCGCTGGCCTACCTGGCCGCCGCCCGGGAGGCGGGCAATGACTGAGCCGCGCTTCGGCCTCTCCGGCCGCCTGGCCCGCGCCTTCCAGGCCAACCCGCTGACGCCGGTGCTGGCGGTGGCGGGCCTGCTGCTGGGCCTGTTCGCCACCCTGATCACGCCGCGCGAGGAAGAGCCGCAGATCGACGTGACCATGGCCAACATCATCGTGCCCTTCATGGGCGCGCCGGCCGAGGACGTCGAGAACCTGGTGGCGGTGCCGCTCGAGCAGGTGCTCTCGGAGATCGAGGGCGTCAAGCACGTCTACTCGACCAGCCGCGCCGGCTCGGCCCTGATCACGGTCGAATTCCAGGTCGGCGTGCCGCGCCAGGACGCGCTGGTGCGCCTGTACAACCAGGTGTTTTCCAACGCCGACTGGGCGCCGCAAGGCCTCGGTATCGGCCAGCCGCTGGTGCGGCCGATGGGCATCGACGACGTGCCGGTGATGGCCGTGACGCTCTGGACCGACGACCCCACCCGCGGCGGCGTCGAGCTGGCCGAGGTCGCGCACACCCTGGAAACCGAGTTCAAGCGCGTGCCCGGCACGCGTGACGTGTACACCCTGGGCGCGCCGCAGCGCGCGGTGGTGGTCGAACTCGACGCCACCCGCCTGGCCTCGTACGGCATGACGGCCGACGACCTGGCCGGCGCGCTGGCCGCCGCCAACGTGGTCACCCAGGCCGGCGAGCGCGTCACGGCCGAGGGCGTGCTGCCGGTGACCGCCGGTACCTACCTGGCCGATGCCCAGCAGGTGGCCGAACTGGTGATCGGCCTGCGCGAGGGCCGCCCGCTTTATCTTTCCGACGTGGCCGACATCCGCCGCGGCGCCGACCTGCCCACGCAGTACGCCTGGTACACCGCGCCGCAGGGCGAGCGCCGCCCGGAAGGCGGCGTGGCGCCGGCGGTCACCATCGCCGTGGCCAAGAAGCCCGGCGCCAACGCCGCCGACATCACCTCGGCGATCGCCTCGCGGCTCGAGGGCCTCAAGGCCACCGTCATTCCCGAGGGCATCGAGGCCACCATCACCCGCGACTACGGCTACACCGCCAACGACAAGGCCATCAAGCTGATCCAGAAGCTGGTTTTCGCCACGCTGTCGGTGGTGCTGCTGGTGCTGTTCGCGCTGGGCTGGCGCGAGGCCATCGTGGTGGGCAGCGCGGTCATCCTGACCCTTGCCATCACGCTGTTCGCTTCGTGGGCAATGGGCTTCACCATCAACCGCGTGTCGCTGTTCGCGCTGATCTTCTCGATCGGCATCCTGGTGGACGACGCCATCGTGGTGGTGGAGAACATCCACCGGCACATGCGGCTGGGTGGAAAAACCCTGCGCGAAGCCATCCCGCCGGCGGTGGACGAGGTCGGCAGCCCAACCATCCTGGCCACCTTCACCGTCATCGCGGCGCTGCTGCCCATGGCGTTCGTCTCGGGCCTGATGGGCCCGTACATGCGGCCGATCCCGATCAACGCGTCGGTGGGCATGCTGCTCTCTCTGGCCATCGCCCTCACCGTCACCCCCTGGCTCTCGCTCAAGCTGCTCTCGCGCCATGCGCACGGCGGCGGCGAGGGCAGCCACGGCCAGGAAACCGGCCTGACCCTGCGCGTGCGCCGCCTGTTCGAGAAGGTGATGCGTCCGTTCCTCGACAAGGCGCAGGGCCAGCGGCGCCGCCGCCTGCTGTTCGCCGGCATCGCCGGCGCCGTGGTGGTCGCCGCGGGCCTGGCCGTGGTGCAGCTGGTGGTGCTCAAGATGCTGCCCTTCGACAACAAGTCGGAGTTCCAGGTCGTGGTGGACCTGCCCGAGGGCACGCCGCTCGAGCGCACCAACGCCCTGCTGCTGGAAATGGCTGCCGCGCTTGAATCCGTCCCCGAGGTGCTCGACCTGCAGGGTTACGCCGGCACCTCCGCGCCGGTGAACTTCAACGGCCTGGTGCGCCAGTACTACCTGCGCCAGGGCGCCAACGTCGGCGACCTGCAGGTGAACCTGGTCGACAAGGCCGAGCGCAGCCGCCAGAGCCACGACATCGCCCGCGACGTGCGGCCGATGCTGGCGGCGCTGGGGGCGAAGTACGGCGCGTCGGTGAAGGTGGTCGAAGTGCCGCCGGGCCCGCCGGTGATGTCGCCGCTGGTGGCCGAGATCTACGGCCCCGACGCCACCCGCGCCCGCGAGATCGCCCGCGACCTCGAAGCGCGCTTCAAGGCCACCGACGGCATCGTCGACGTCGATTCCACCGTCGAGGCCCCGGCCGAGCGCGAGCTGGTGCTGGTCGACCGCGACCGCGCCGCGCGCCTGGGCGTGAGCCAGGCCGCCATCGCGCAGGCCCTGCAGCTGGGCGTGGGCGGCCGCGACGCCACCTGGCTGCGTGACGGCGCGTCCAAGTATCCCGTGCCGGTGCGCCTGCGCCTGCCGGCCGGCGACCAGGCCAGCCTCGAGCAGCTGCTCACGCTTCGGGTGCGCGCCGGCGACGGCCGCCTGGTGCCGCTGTCGGAGCTGGTCACCGTGCAGCGCCTTCCGTGGGAGCCGGTGATCCACCGCAAGGACCTGCTGCCGGTGGTCTACGTCACCGGCGACGAGGCCGGCGAGCTCGACAGCCCGCTCTACGGCATGTTCGACCTGGTCGGCCAGCTGCGCGAGGCGCCGATGGCCGGCGTCGAGCTCGAGCAGCGCTTCCTGTCCGCGCCCACCGACTCGCTCGGCTTCGCGGTGAAGTGGGATGGCGAGTGGCAGATCACCTACGAGACCTTCCGCGACATGGGCCTGGCCTATTCGGTCGGCCTGCTGCTGATCTACCTGCTGGTGGTGGCGCAATTCCGCGACTACGTGGTGCCGCTGGTGATCATGGCTCCGATCCCGCTCACCGTGATCGGCGTGATGCCCGGCCACGCGCTGCTCGGTGCGCAGTTCACCGCCACCAGCATGATCGGCATGATCGCGCTGGCCGGCATCATCGTGCGCAACTCGATCCTGCTGGTCGACTTCATCAACCAGTCGATTGCCGAAGGCCACGCCCTGGCCGATGCCGTGGTCGAGGCCTGCGCCGTGCGCGCCCAGCCGATCGCCCTCACCGGCCTGGCGGCGATGGCCGGCGCCTTCTTCATCCTCGACGACCCGATCTTCAATGGCCTGGCGATCGCGCTGATCTTCGGCATCCTGGTGTCCACCGTGCTCACCCTGGTGGTCATCCCGCTGCTGTACTACGTGCTGCTCAGCGCGCGCGCCCGCAGGCAGGAGGCGAGGGCATGAACCCGGTCCGACGCTTGCCGCAGTTGCTCGCGATGGCCCTGCTCGCCGGCTGCGCGGCGCCTTCGGGCGAGGCTGCGCCGGACGCCCCGCAGGCAGCGGCCGTGGTTGAGGCGCCGGTGCCGGCGCCGCCCGCTGACGGGCAGGCCCGCGCCCAGGTCGCGATGAAGGAATTCGGCGACACGCTGCGCACCGAATTGCGCGCGGCCATGAGCCGCGACGGCGCGCCCGGTGCGGTCGGCTTCTGCCGCGTGCAGGCGCCGCTGATCGCCGAGCAGGTGATGGCCCGCCACGGCGTGCGACTGGGCCGCGTTGCCGTGCCCGGCCGTAACCGCAACCCGGCCAATGCGCCGTCCGGCTGGCAGGGCGAGGTGCTGGCCGGCTTCCAGCAGGCGGTCGCCGACGGCGGCGCGCCCGAGGCGCAGGTCGCGGTCATCCGCGACGGCCTGCCCGAGGGTGTGTCGCTGCGCCTGGCGCGCGGCATCCGCGTCGAGGCCGCCTGCCTGATGTGCCACGGCGACAACATCGCCCCGCCCATCGCCGAGCGCCTGGCCGCGCTCTACCCCGAGGATGGCGCCACCGGCTTCCTCGAGGGCGACCTGCGCGGCCTGGTCTGGGTCGAGGTCCCCACCGCCACGGAGCCCCTGCCATGAGCGACCCGATCGTACTGGCCTGCCCGCACTGCCACGGCATGAACCGCGTGCCGGCGACGCGACTGGAGGAAGGCCCTGTCTGCGGCCACTGCCGCGAGCGCCTGTTCACCGGCCGCCCGATGGACCTGGGAGTGGACGACTTCGGCATCCACGCCGACCGAAGCGAACTGCCGCTGCTGGTGGACTTCTGGGCCTCGTGGTGCGGCCCCTGCCAGATGATGGCACCGCACTTCGGCAAGGCCGCCGGCCTGCTCGAGCCGAAAGTGCGCCTGGCCAAGGTCGACACCCAGGCCCAGCCGACCCTGGCCCAGCGCCACGGCATCCGATCCATCCCGACGCTCGTGCTGTTCCGCCAGGGCCGCGAGCTCGCGCGCCAGGCCGGCGCCATGGACGCCAACAACATCGTGCGCTGGACCCGCCAGCACCTGGGCGAATGACGCCCCGACCCGAGGAAACACCGTGAGCCAGTCCTACCCCGACCTGATCGACGACCTCAACGCCGCCATCGCCCGCCTGCGCACCGGCGCGCCGGGCCCGATGAAGGCCTTCAGCGGCCTGGCCCGCGAGGCGCTCGCGCCGGGCCAGCTCGACGTCAAGACCAAGGAGCTGCTGGCGATCGGCATCGCCATCGCCACCCGCTGCGACGGCTGCATCGGCTTCCACGTCAAGGCCGCCATCCGCGCGGGCGCCAGCCGCGAGGAAGTGCTCGAGACCGTGTCGATGGCCATCTACATGGGCGCCGGCCCTTCGATGATCTACGCCGCCGAGACCCTGCGCGCCTTCGACGAACTGGCGCCGGCCGCCGGCGACGCCGGCTGAGCCTCAGCCGCCCGGTGTCCACTCCCAGGCCAGGAACACGCCACGGCCCGGCTCGTTGACCTGCACCGGATCCGGGTTGAAGGGATCGAGGTTGGCGCGGTTGAGGTGCTCGGCGTAGGTGCGGTCGGACACATTCTTCAGGTCCAGGCGCAGGCGGTGCGCGCCGAAGGACTTGCTCCAGCCCAGGTCCAGCACGCCGAAGCCCGGCGTGCGGCGGGCGTCGAGGCCGCTGCCGGTCAGCACGCTGTCGTCCACGCGGTCCTGGCGGGCCGCGCCGCGCAGGCGCGCCGTCCATTCGCCCGTGCGCGTCTCCCAGGCCAGGGCGAGGGCGCCGTTGAGCGGCGGCATCTGTGCCAGCGGGCGGTCGTCGCTGCGGTTCTGGCCGCGCACCCAGGCCAGCTCGGTTTCCAGCGCCAGCGACTCGGTCAACTGCCAGCGCGCTTCGAGTTCGAGGCCATGCAGGCTGGCATCCACGTTGCGGTACACCGACGCGCCGTCGGCGAGCAGCACGCCGTCCTGTCCGCGGGCGCGGTCGCGCAGGATGTAGTCGCCCACGCGGTCCACGAAGGCCACGGCGCTGGCCGTGGCGCGCTCGCCTTCCCAGGCCAGGCCGAGGTCGAGCTGCGAATGTTTTTCCAGTGCCAGGCCCGGGTTGCCGATCCAGCGGCCCGAGGGTATCGCGGCCGGCGCGGCCAGGTAGCGCTCGGTGGCGTCGGCGGCGCGCACGGTGCGGCTGATGCCGGCGAAGGCGGTGAGGCCGTCGCTGACTTCCCGTTCGAAGCGCAGCAGGCCCGAGACGCCAGTGTCGTCCCAGCGTCCTTCGGTGCTGCCGTAGTACATGGCGTAGAAGGCAGACGGCGCCATCGCCATCGGCGAGGGGCGCACGTCGGCGCGGCGGGCTTCGGCGCGGAAGCGGTCGACGCGCAGGCCGGCGGTGAGCGTGCCTTCGCCCAAGGGGCGGCTGCCTTCGCCGTACAGGCCGGCCTGGTCCAGGCGCGCGTCGGGCCACAGGAAGGCGTTGACCATGGTGAGCATGGCCGGGCCCGGTCCGGCAAAGCGCGTGGCCTGGCGGCGATTCGCGCTCAGGTCGAGGCCGGCGCTGAGAGACCAGGCGCCCGCCGTGGTTTCGAAACGCAGGTCGCCGCCCTGGGTGTCCGATTCCGCCGGCGTGCGCATCGCCATCGCCGGCTGCGGGCGCAGGCTGAAGTTGTCCATCACGTGGTCCACCTCGTTGCGCCAGGCGCGCACCGAGAGTTCGCCACCGGCCAGGTCGCGTTGCCAGGCGAGGCGCGCGCCGGTCATGCGGTCGAGCGGCGCGTCCATGCCGGCACCGGCGAAGCGCCCGTCCAGGGTTTCAGCGCGTTCGACGCCGATCTCGAGCACGC
Source organism: Arenimonas caeni (assembly GCF_003024235.1). Lineage (GTDB taxonomy): Bacteria > Pseudomonadota > Gammaproteobacteria > Xanthomonadales > Xanthomonadaceae > Arenimonas > Arenimonas caeni. The sequence goes on from NZ_KZ679086.1 coordinate 187,002, forward strand.
CGGCGTCCCCGAAGTCATGTCCGGCCATCGCGTGCAGGGAACGGCGGCGGAAGCCGCTGCGCACGGCCTCGCCGTCGCCGTCCACGTAGTCGCCGTATTCGGCGGCGTTGGCGTCGAGGCGGAGCGCAGCACGTTCGCCGCGCCACAGCAGCTGGGAATCGGCGCGCCAGTCCAGGCCGTTGTCGCCGGCGCCGGCGCCCGCGCGGACCGAGCCGCCGGCGTCCGCCGTCCAAGGCAGTCCACGCTCCACCAGGATCGTGCCGCCGGTACCGCCGGCGCCGTACGCCAGGCTCTGCACGCCCTTCACCACGGTCACGCGATCCACCGCGGCGGCGACGGTGAACGCGCTGGGCGGATCCATGCGGTTCGGGCAGGCGCCCACCACCAGGCCGCCGTCGGTGCGGACGTTGAGCTGGCCCTGCGACTGGCCGCGGATCACAGGCTCCAGGCCGTGGCCGCCCATGCGGCCCGCGGACACGCCGTTCACCGCGCGCAGCAGTTCGGCCAGGTCACCGGGCGCGGACTCGCGCAGGTCCTGTCCGCGCACGGTCTCTGTGGCGGCGTCGGGCGTGGCGCGGCCGATCACTTCGACCTGGGGCAGGGTGGCGGGGCTGGCGGCCGTTGCGGTGGAGGCGAGGGCGGCGGCGATGGCGATCGAAAGCATGGGCACTCCGTTGCGGGTCGGGGCGACGCCGGGCGGTGGCTGGGCGACAATGGCCGCCGGCAGCGATCGGGAGGACGGCGTGGCGTCGGGCGCGAAGCTTAGTCAGTCGCGGGTGGGCGGCGGGAGCGACAAGATGTCGCACCCGTCGGCGCTGGCCAGCCTGGTGCGGCTGCGCTGGCTGTCGATCGCCGGCCAGGCGCTGGCCATCGTGCTGGTGCCGCGGCTGCTTCCCCTGCACCTGCCCTGGCTGCCCATGGCCGCAGGCGTGGCCGTACTGCTGGCCTTCAACGCCTGGGCGGTCCGGGCCGCGCGCCGTGGCCCGGGAACGCCGACCGCCTTGCTGGCGCACCTGGGCGTCGACATCGCCGTGCTGTGCTGGCAGCTGTACTGGAGCGGCGGCCCGGCCAATCCCTTTGTGTCCCTGCTGGTGGTGCCGATCGCGCTGGCCACCTCGCTGCTGCCGGTGCGCGGCGTGGTGGCGACGGCCGCGCTGGCGGTGCTGGGCTACAGCCTGCTGTGGGTCGACCACCAGCCCTTGCCGCACGTGCATGGTGACTTCGACCTGCACCTGTTCGGCATGTGGCTCAATTTCCTGCTCACCGCCGCCGTGCTGGCCTGGTTCGGCTCGCGGCTCGCCGCCGAGCTGGCGCGCCAGCGCGCGGCCCTGGCCGCCGAACGCGAACGCGGCGCGCGCGACGAGGGCGTGCTGGCGGTGGCGACGCTGGCGGCCGGCGCGGCCCATGCGCTCAACACGCCGCTGTCGACGCTGTCGGTGGTGCTGGGCGACCTGCGCGACGGCCTGGCCGGGCTCGACCGCGACACCCTGCGCGAGGACCTTGACCTGATGCAGGCGCAGGTCCAGGCCTGCCGCGACGCGGTCGGCCAGCTGGTGCGCGATGCCCGCAACGACGGCGGCCCGGCGCCGGCCGAGCGGCTCGAGGTGCGAGTGCAGGCGGCACACGCGCGCTGGCGGCTGCTGCGCCCGGGGCTCGAGGCCCGGCTGTCGTTTTCGCCGGAAGCAGCCGCGCTGCCGGTCGCGGCCGACCGCAGCTTCGACTACCTCGTGCTCAACCTGCTCGACAACGCCGCGGATGCCTCGCGCGCCGTCGGCAGTGAACAGGTGCGACTGCAGGCCGGCCTGCGCGACGGCCGCCTGGTGCTGGCCTTTCTTGATGAAGGGGCGGGCCTCGCGGCGACGCCGGCGCCCTTCGCCACCGGCAAGCCAGGCGGCCTGGGCCTCGGCCTGGCCCTGGCGGCGCGCGTCTGCGAACGCTTCGGCGGCGGGCTCGCGCCCGTGGCCGGTGGCGTCGAGGCGTGGCTGGACCCGGCACGCCTGGAGCAGGGCGGATGAGCCCGCAGCCCGACATCCTGGTCGTGGACGACGACGCCAACTTCGCCCGCGTGCTGGTGCGTTCGCTGCAGCGCCGCGGCTTCCCGGCGCGGGCCGTGGGCAGCGCGGCCGAGGCGCTGGCGGCCTGCGCCGTCGCCCGCCCGACCCATGCCGTGCTCGACCTGATGCTCGGCGAGGGCGAGGACGGCCTGCGCCTGATGCAGGCGCTGCGCGAACGGGCGCCGGGCCTGCGCGTGCTGCTGTTGACGGGCTATGCCAGCATCGCCACCGCCGTCGAAGCCATCAAGCGTGGCGCCGATGACTACCTGGCCAAACCCGCCGACGCCGCCGCCGTGCTGCGCGCGCTCGGGCTGGAGGGCGAGCCGGCTCCGCTCGCGGCGCCCGAACCGGCGCGACCGACTCCCTGGAACCGTCTGGAATGGGAGCACCTGCAGCGCGTCCTGGCCGAACACGGTGGCAACATCGCCGCCACCGCGCGGGCCCTGGGCATGCATCGCCGCACGCTGCAGCGCAAGCTCGCCAAGCGGCCCTCGCCAGGCGGCGGCGAACCGCCGCTATAGCGCGTCGACCGGCAGCTTGAGGTAGCGCACGCCGTTCTCCTCGGGCTCGGGCAGGGCGCCGGCACGGATGTTCACCTGCACCGCCGGCAGGATCAGCGCGGGCATGTCGAGCGTGGCGTCGCGCTCGGTGCGCAGCTTCACGAACTGCGCCTCGTCCACGCCCAGGCGCACGTGGATGTTCCCGTGCTTTTGCTCGCCGATGGTGGTTTCGCAGCGCGGTTCGCGGCCGCCCGGGCCATAGTCGTGGCAGACGAAGACGCGGGTGTCGTCGGGCAGCGAGTACAGGCGCTGGATCGAGCGGTACAGCGTGGCCGCGTCGCCGCCCGGGAAGTCGCAGCGCGCGGTGCCGCCGTCGGGCATGAACAGCGAGTCGCCGGTGAACAGCGCGTCGCCCACCAGGTAAGCCACAGAGTCGTTGGTGTGACCGGGCACCGGGATCACGCGCGCCGAGATCGCACCGACCGGAAACACCTCGTCGTCGGCGAACAGGTGGTCGAACTGCGAGCCGTCCACCGGGAAGTGCTCGCCGAGGTTGAAGATGGGCCGGAAGGTCTTTTGCACCTTCCGGATGCCCTCGCCGATGGCGAGCTTCGCACCCGGCAGCTGCGCGCGCAGCCAGTGGCCGGCGCTGAGGTGGTCGGCGTGGGCGTGGGTCTCGAGGATCCAGGCCACCTGCAGCCCGGCCGCGTGCACGGCGTCGAGCAGGGCCTGGGCGCTGGTGGTGGCAGTGCGGCCGGACTTGGGGTCGAAGTCCAGCACCGGGTCGATGATGGCGGCCTGGCGGCCGGCCGGGTCGGCAACAAGGTAGCTCCACGTGCCGGAGTCGGCGTGGTGGAAGGGCTGCACGTTCGGATGACGCATGGCGTGGCTCCGCTGCGGGCGACCCCGCCAGTCTAGTGCGTCACGCCGCGGGCCGCCTCAGGGCGCCAGCGCTTCCTCGAGCAGTCCGGCCAGTCGCTGCCCGGCCAGGCGGATGCGCTGCTCGGCCAGCGGACGGTGCTGGTCGAGGTAGGCGTCGGTGATGCGGTGGCCGGGCGGATAGATCGACTCGCTGTGGATCAGCCGGCAGGACTCGATCGTCCAGGCCTGCGCCGCGTTGCCCAGCGCCGGCACCGGGTCGGCCTGCAGCGGCGGCATGGCGGAGAGCTTGTCGGCGTAGGCGGCGTTGTCCAGCCCGGCCGACTGCAGCAGCCAGTAGTCCCAGGTGCCGTGCAGGTTGGTGCCTTCGCCCTCGGGCGCGCCCTTGCCGCGGTAGTTGAGCTGGTAGTTGTTGCCGCCGCGGTCATGCGGGTAGCCGGCGTGCATGGGCTGGTGCGCGTCGCCGACGAAATGCACGAGGAACTTGAGTGCGTTGGTGCGTTCCTGGCGCGGGCGCGAGGCGTCGGCCAGCACGGCACGCTGGGCGTTGATGGCGCCGATGATGCATTCGCCGTCGGCGCAATCGCGGGCGGGCGCGTAGTCGCAGTCCTTGCCCGGGATGTTGACGTAGTGCCAGCGCCTGCTGAGCTTGCCGAGTTCGTTCTCCTCGGCGCGGATCTCGTCGGCCCAGGTGGCCACGGCGGCCAGGCTGGGTACGGCCTCGTCGGCCAGCAGGTCGCGCACCTGCGCGAGGGCGGCCGGGCTGAGCTGGCGTTCGGCCAGTTCACCCACGAGCTGGTGGCCCTGGCGGCTCCAGGCGTGGGCGGAAGGGGCGGCCAGCGCGAGCGCCAGCGCGGAAACAAGGAGGCTGCGGTTCATGGCCGCGGACTTTACGCCAGCGGCCATGAACTTTGCCATCACGGGCCTCAGAACGACCAGACGAAGGCCGCGCCGTAGACGGTCGGGTCGATGTTGACGGTGCCGACCTTGGCGCCGTTGACCTTCACGTCGGTGTCGATGTCGATGTAGCGGGCATCGATGCGGATTGCCTTGTTCTCGCCGATGGCGAAATCGACGCCGGCGTGGGCGGCCAGGCCCCAGGACGGGTCGAGCGACAGGCGGATGCCGTCCAGCGCGCCGGTGGTCTTCTCGTCGAAGAAGCGGGTGTAGTTCACGCCCGCGCCGATGAACGGCGTGACCTTCGAGTCGTTGCGGAAGTGGTACTGCAGGCTGACGGTCGGCGGCAGGTGCTTGGTCGAGCCGGCCTTGGCGCCGTTGAGGCGGACGTCATGCTCGAAGGGCAGGGCGGCCAGGACCTCGATGCCGAGCTTGTCGGACAGGAAGTACTCGGCGGTGATGGTCGGGCGCCAGTCGTCGCCGACGTCGGCGTCCAGGGTGCCGCCGGCCAGGCTGCCGTTGCCGGACTTGGGCGAGACGGCGTGCAGGCCGACCGAGAAGGTCCAGTCGCCGGCCTGCTGGGCCTGGGCGGGGGCGGCGAGGGCCAGGGCGGCCAGGGCGAGCGGGGCAATGAGCAAACGCATGGTGGAACTCCGTTGGGTGGGGACGGCGCGCAGTTTCCACCCGCCCGGGCCGGGGCATCTTGAGAATGGTCAAATCGGCGCCCGGGGCGGCGGCGGGAAAAACTCCCGGGGCCCCCGCCAAGGCTGGGACCCCGGGTCGGGGCTTGGTAGAATCACGGGTTTCCACCCACCGTTCACCGGCCCGGGCCGGTCCAGGAGTAGCCATGTCCATCAAGGTCGCCATCAACGGTTACGGCCGCATCGGTCGCAACATCCTGCGCGCGCTCTACGAGGCCAAGCGCAACCACGAGATCACCATCGTGGCGATCAACGACCTGGGCGACGCCGAGACCAACGCCCACCTGACCCAGTACGACACCGCCCACGGCAAGTTCCCGGGCACCGTGTCGGTCGACGGCGGCGACCTGATCGTCAATGGCGACCGCATCAAGGTATGCGCCGAGCGCGACCCGGCCAAGCTGCCCTGGGGCGAGCTGGGCGTGGACGTGGTGCTCGAGTGCACCGGCCTGTTCACCTCCAAGGCCAAGGCTTCGGCCCACCTCGCCGCCGGCGCCAAGAAGGTCATCATCTCGGCCCCGGGCGACAAGGACGTGGACAACACCGTCGTCTTCGGCGTGAACCACCAGCTGCTGCGCGCGTCGGACACCGTCATCTCCAACGCCTCCTGCACCACCAACTGCCTGGCGCCGCTGGCCAAGGTGCTGCACGAGAAGATCGGCATGGTGCACGGCCTGATGACCACCATCCACGCCTACACCAACGACCAGGTCCTCACCGACGTCTTCCACAAGGATCTGCGCCGCGCCCGTTCGGCCACCCAGTCGCAGATCCCGACCAAGACCGGCGCCGCCGCGGCCGTGGGCCTGGTGCTGCCCGAGCTCAACGGCAAGCTCACCGGCTTCTCGATGCGCGTGCCGACCATCAACGTCTCGGTGGTCGACCTGAGCTTCGTGGCCGCGCGCGCCACCAGCAAGGAAGAGATCGACGCCGTGGTGAAGGCCGCTTCGGAAGGCGAGCTCAAGGGCATCCTGGGCTTCAACACCAAGCCGCTGGTCTCGATCGACTTCAACCACGACCCGCACAGCTCGGTGTACGACAGCACCCTGACCCAGGTCATGGGCGGCACGCTGGTGAAGGTCTGCTCGTGGTACGACAACGAGTGGGGCTTCTCCAACCGCATGCTCGACACCACGCTGGCGCTGATGGCCGCCAAGTAATCCCGGCCAACTGCGGGCGGGGCTTCAGCCCCGACGCCTGCTACCGAAGACCCCGGCCCCGGCCGGGGTTTTCTTTTTGCAGCGGCATCGCACGCGAAGGGCAGGAGCGGTCTTTCGCCACGGATCAACACGGATGAACACGGATAGAGCAGATCAACTCAAAAATGCTCTTGCCCTATCCGTGTTGATCCGTGTCCATCCGCTCTTATCCGTGTTCAACATTCGACGTGGGTCTGCCGGCGGTCAGCGCCGCGAGGAGCTTGCCCAGGCACAGCAGGCCGAAATACAGGACGCCGAAGGCGATGACGCGGTGGGGTTCTTCCATCCACAGGCCGCTGGCGTCGTCGCCCAGGCCGAAGCCGGGCTGCAGGGCTTCGGTCATGCCCAGGCGCGGGATCGGCGGCACTGCGGTGGCGAAGGCGCCGAGCACGTAGGCCACGCCCGAGCCGGCCCAGGCCACGGCGCCGCGATCGAGTTCGTCCCCGTCGCCCGGCTGGCGGCGCGCGAACACCCAGGCCAGCTTGGCCAGCACCAGCCAGCCGAAGGCCAGCAGCGGCCACCATTCGCCGAAGCTGCTGGCCAGCGCGCCGATCATCAGGAGGTAGAAGGCCGACAGGCCCAGGATCGCCGCCACGCGCCGGCTGCGCGCAAGCCCCGGCGCCATCACGAAGGCAGTGAAGAAGCCGGTGGCGTGGATCAGGAAGAACTCGACCAGCATCACCAGCATCGCGGTGCGTACGCCGTCTTCGCCGAACACGAAGGGGGAAATCCAGATCGCGGCGAAGGCGGCCGCGGTCAATCCGTCGGGCAGAGCAGCCAGCGTTGCGCGCCAGCCCGCCCCGTTCACGTCGGCTCCGCGTCGAGGCCGGCGCCGGCGGCCGAGCGGCGCAGGCGGTCGTGGATCGCGGCCCAGTCATCGTCGCCGGGCGGGCGTTCGGCGAGCAGCAGGTTCGCGCCGCGGCCGTCGAGCTCGCGCAGGGCGGCATACAGCCCGTGGGCATAGGCCGCGGGCGTGGCCGGCAGGGCGAGCCCCGCGGTGCCGTCGGGCAGCTGGCCCAGCGCGAGTACCTGCACGGCCTTGCCCATCACTTGCTGCTGCGCGGCCTCGTCGGCCAGCGCTGCGCGCGGCAGCAGCAGCAGCGGCGTGCGCGGGGCGTAGTGCGCATCGAGCGTGCCCGAGGCGCGCGGGCTGTCGGCGCCGCCGCCCTCGGCGACGCTGCCGATGACCGCCTCGATGCGCTCCCGGCCCAGCATGCCCGGGCGCAGGATGCGCGGCGCGGCGCCGGAGAGGTCGACGATGGTGCTTTCGATGCCGACCGCGCAGTCGCCGCCGTCGAGCACCACCGGCACCGCCTCGCCGAACTCGGCGCGCACGTGCGCGGCCCGGGTCGGGCTGACGTGGCCGAAGCGGTTGGCCGACGGCGCCGCGAGGCCACCGCCGAAGGCGCGCAGCAGGGCCAGGGCCACCGGGTGGTCGGGGCAGCGCAGGCCCACGGTGTCCTGGCCGCCGGTCACTTCCGGCGGCACGGCCGCCTGCTTGCGCAGGATCAGGGTGAGCGGGCCCGGCCAGAACGCCGCGGCCAGCGCCCGCGCCGCGGGCGGCACGTCCAGCGCCCAGTCGTCGATGGCCTCCGGCCCGGCCACGTGAACGATCAGCGGATGGTCGGCGGGCCGGCCCTTGAGCGCGAAGATGCGCCGCACCGCGTCCGGGTTCGAGGCGTCGGCCGCCAGGCCATAGACGGTTTCGGTGGGCAGGCCGATGGCTTCGCCGCGGCGCAGGGCCTCGAGCGCCGGTCCAAGCACGTTGCTCATGCAGTCCCCCGGTGTTCGCCGGCCAGCAGCCCGTAGATCCAGGAGTCGGCGAAGGTGTCGCCCACCCGCCAGCGGTTGCGCAGCAGCCCTTCCCGGCGGAAGCCGAAGTGTTCGAGCAGCCGCCACGACGGTTCGTTGCCCGGATCCACGTCGGCCTCCACCCGCTCGAGGGCCAGCGGCCCGAAGGCGAAATCCAGGGCCAGGCGCACCGCCTCGCGGGCCAGGCCGCGGCCCTGGCGTGCCGGCAGCAGCGAATAGCCCAGCTCGGCGCGACGGTTGGGGGCGCTGAGCGAGAACAGGCTGACCGTGCCCAGCAGCTGGTCGTCGCCGCGGTCGGCCAGGGCCCAGCCAAACGTCGCCGGCGGCCGCCAGGCCATGCGCTCGGCCAGCCAGGCCCGGGCCTGGGCCAGCTCGGTCCAGGGCGCGAAGCTCCAGTAGCGGCACACCCCGGGGTCGCCGTAGAGCGCGAACAGCGCCTCTGCGTCCGCCTCGCGCAGCGGCCGCAGGCGCAGGGCCTGGCCTTCGAGCACGGGCGGTTGGGTGAGGGCGTCCATGGCGCCATTGTCCCATGCGACCGGCGGGTTTGCCGCCACCGGTCCGGGCGGGGGAAAATGATGGTTTCCCGATCCCGGAGCACCCCCATGTCCATCCTCCGCATGGCCGACCTCGACCTGTCCGGCAAGCGCGTGCTGATCCGCGAAGACCTCAACGTGCCGGTCAAGGACGGCCGCATCACCTCCGAGCAGCGCATCACCGCGGCGCTGCCGACGATGAAGCTGGCGCTCGAGAAGGGCGCGGCCGTGATGGTCACCTCGCACCTGGGTCGTCCGAAGGAAGGCACCTGGACCGCCGAGGACTCGCTGGCGCCGGTCGCCGCGCGCCTGGGCGAGCTGCTGGGCCGCGAGGTGCCGCTGGTGAAGGACTGGGTGGACGGCGTGGACGTGCAGCCGGGCCAGCTGGTGCTGCTGGAGAACTGCCGCATGAATGTCGGCGAGAAGGCCGACGACGAGGCGCTGGCGCGCAAGTACGCCGCGCTCTGCGACGTGTTCGTGATGGACGCCTTCGGCACCGCGCACCGCGCCCAGGCCTCGACCCACGGCGTCATCCGCTTCGCGAAGCAGGCCTGCGGCGGCCCGCTGCTGATGGCCGAGCTCGACGCGCTGGCCAAGGCCCTGCACGCGCCGGCGCGCCCGCTGGTGGCCATCGTCGCCGGCAGCAAGGTGAGCACCAAGCTCGAGCTGCTGTCGAACCTGGTGTCGAAGGTGGACCAGCTGATCGTCGGCGGCGGCATCGCCAACACCTTCATCGCGGCGATGGGGCACCCGGTGGGCAAGTCGCTGTGCGAGGCCGACCTGCTCGACACCGCCCGCAAGATCATGGCCGACGCGAAGGCGCGCGGCGCCGAAATCCCGGTGCCCACCGACGTCGTGGTGGCCCCGGCCTTCGCCGCCGACGCACCGGCGACGGTGAAGAAGGTCTCGGAGGTCGGTGCCGACGACATGATCCTCGACATCGGCCCGGAAACCGCCGCCGCGTACGCCGCGACGATCCGCAAGGCCGGCAGCGTCATCTGGAACGGGCCGGTCGGCGTGTTCGAGTTCGACGCCTTCGGCAAGGGCACCGAGGCCCTGGCCCGGGCCATCGCCGAGTCGCCGGCGTTCTCGATCGCCGGCGGCGGCGACACCCTGGCCGCGGTCGACAAGTACGGCGTCGAGGCGGGCATCAGCTACATCTCCACCGGCGGCGGCGCCTTCCTCGAGTTCTGCGAGGGCAAGGAACTGCCGGCCGTCACCGCGCTCAAGGCCCGCGCCGCCTGACGTGGCGACGCTGTTCTTCGACCTCGACGGCACCCTGATCGACTCCGCGGTCGGCATCACCCGCTGCGTCGCGCACGCCTTCGAGCGCCTGGGCGAGCCGGTGCCGCCACCCGAGGCGCTGCGGGGCTGGATCGGCCCGCCGCTGCGCGACAGCTTCGGGCCGGTGCTGGGCGACGCGGCGCGCACCGAGAAGGCGGTGGAGTTCTACCGTGAGCGCTTCGAGTCCGAAGGCTGGCGCGAGCATGCGGTCTACGAGGGCATCGGCGATGTCCTCGCCGGCCTGGCCGCGGCCGGGCACCGGCTGGCGGTGGTGACCGCCAAGAACGAACCGCACGCGCGCCTGATCATCGAGCACCTGCCTTTCGGCGGCCTGTTCGAGGACGTGGTCGGCGCCACGCCCTGCGGCCGCCTGAGCCACAAGCCCGAGCTGATCGGCGAGGCGCTGGCGCGGCTCGGGCTGGGCCCGGAGGGTTGCTGGATGATCGGCGACCGGCACATGGACATCCACGGCGCCCGCCACCACGGTATGCCGTCGGTGGGCGTGCTCTGGGGGTTCGGCGGCGAAGCCGAACTGCGCGGCGCCGGCGCGACCCGGCTGGCGGCGGCCCCGGCCGAGCTGGCGTCCTGGTTCGGCTGAACCGCGGCGCGCAACTCCGGCCGCGCGGCCACGGAACCGCCACGCCCCTGTGCTAGCGTGGCGACAGACAGACACGAACGCATCGCCATGAGCCAGACGCTTCGCCGCACCAAGATCCTCGCCACCCTCGGCCCGGCCACCGACGCCCCGGGCGTGCTCGAGGAAATCATCCGCGCCGGCGTCAACGTGGTGCGGCTCAACTTCTCCCACGGAAGCCCCGAGCACCACGCGGCGCGCGTGGCGGCGGTGCGCGCGACGGCGCAGAAGCTGGGCCGGGAGGTCGGCATCCTGGCCGACCTGCAGGGCCCGAAGATCCGCATCGAGAAGTTCGAGGAAGGCAAGGTGGTGCTGGCGGCCGGGCAGGAGTTCACCCTGGTCTGCCGCGCCGACGCGCCCGACGGCGACTCGCGCCAGGTCGGCGTGAGCTACCTGGGCCTGGTCAACGACGTGCACCCGGGCGACACGCTGCTGCTCGACGACGGCCTGATGGCGGTCGAGGTGCTGGCCATCGAGGGCGCGGACATCCGCACGCGCGTGCTCACCGACGGCGTGCTGTCGAACCGCAAGGGCCTCAACCGCCTCGGCGGCGGGCTCTCGCTCGGTGCGCTCACCGACCAGGACAAGGCGCACATCCGGATCGCCGCCGGGCTGGGCGTGGATTTCATCGCGGTGTCCTTCTGCCGTTCGGCCGCCGACATGGACGAGGCGCGCGCGCTGGCCCGCGAGGCGGGCTCGGACGCGTTCATGGTGGCCAAGATCGAGCGCGCCGAGGCGATCGAGAACCTGGTCGAGATCACCCGGGCCTCGGACGTGGTGATGGTGGCGCGCGGCGACCTGGGCGTGGAGATCGGCGACGCCGAGCTGCCGGGCCTGCAGAAGAAGATCATCCGCACGGCGCTCGAGCTCAACCGCACCGTGATCACCGCCACCCAGATGCTGCAGTCGATGGTCGACAACCCGATCCCGACCCGCGCCGAGGTGCTGGACGTGGCCAACTCGGTCATCGACGGCACCGACGCGGTGATGCTCTCGGCCGAAACCGCCTCGGGCAGCTACCCGACCAAGGCGGTCGAGGCGATGGTGCGCATCTGCCTGGGCGCGGAGCGCCAGTTCGACCACGACACCGACTTCGAGAAGGCGCCGCGCAACCTGCAGCGCGCCGACCAGGCCATCGCCATGGCCAGCATGTTCCTCACCGAACACATCCAGGTGCGCGCGATCATCGCGCTCACCGAATCCGGCGGCACCGCCCGCTATCTCTCGCGCTTCCGCTCGTCGGTGCCGATCTACGGGCTCTCGCGCCACGCCGGCGCGCGCCGGCGCATGGCCCTGGTGCGCGACGTCTTCCCGATTGACTACGACAGCGCCGGCAAGGCCACCCGCGAAGCCGCCCGCGGCGCGATCCGGCACCTGTTCGACCTGGGCCTGCTGGCCGAGGGCGACCGGGTGATCATCACCAGCGGCGACCACATGGAACTGCACGGCGCCACCAACACCCTGCGCCTGCTGCAGGTCGGCCCGGGCGGGGCCGCCGAGGGCCTGGGCGAACTCTGAGCCCGGGCTTGCCCTGTAGGAGCGCCTTCAGGCGCGGATCTTGCGCCTTTTTCCGGAAAATCAAGGGCTTCGCGCCTGAAGGCGCTCCTACAGGGGGCGCCGGATGGGGTAGAATGATGGGCTAACCACCAACCCCCGGGGATCCCGCCATGAGTATCGACCAGCTCGCCGAAACCGCCCAGGCCATGGTTGCCGCGGGCAAGGGCATCATCGCCATCGATGAGTCCACCGCCACGATCAAGAAGCGTTTCGACGGCGTCGGCATCGAGTGCACGGAAGAAAACCGCCGCGCCTACCGCGAAATGCTGCTGACCACGCCCAAGCTGGGCGACTACATCTCCGGCGCCATCCTGTACGACGAGACCCTGCGCCAGTCCACCAAGGACGGCGTGCCCTTCACCAAGGTCATGATGGACGCCGGCATCCTGCCGGGCATCAAGGTCGACCTGGGCGCCAAGCCGCTGGCCGGCTTCCCGGGCGAACTGGTCACCGAAGGCCTGGACGGCCTGCGCGACCGCCTGAAGGAATACGCGAAGCTGGGCGCGAAGTTCGCCAAGTGGCGCGCCGTCATCACCATCGGCGAGGACATGCCGTCGGGCACCTGCATCGAGGCCAACTGCCACGCGCTGGCCCGCTACGCCGCGCTCTGCCAGGAAGCCGGCATCGTGCCGATGGTCGAGCCCGAGGTGCTGATGGACGGCAGCCACGACATCGACACCTGCTACGACATCACCGAAGTCACCCTGCGCTCGCTGTTCGGCTCGCTCTACGAGCACAACGTCATGCTCGAGGGCACCATCCTCAAGGCCAGCATGGTCATCTCCGGCAAGGACTGCCCGGAGCAGGCCGACGTCGAGGAAGTGGCCGAGATGACCCTGCGCTGCCTGAAGGCCTCGGTGCCGGCCACGCTGCCGGGCATCGTGTTCCTCTCGGGTGGCCAGAGCGACGAGGACGCCACCGCGCACCTCAACGCCATGAACCAGATGGGCCCGAAGCCGTGGCCGCTGAGCTTCAGCTATGGCCGCGCCATGCAGTCGGCGGCCCTGAAGCTGTGGGCCAAGGACATGGCCGGCAACACCAAGGCCGCCCAGGAAACCGTCTACGCCCGCGCCAAGGACAACGGCCTGGCCGCGCTGGGCCGCTGGAAGGCCTGAGCCGGGGCAGGCAGCACGCCTGCAACCCTGCGTTGCATGTAAACGCCGGCCTCGCGCCGGCGTTTATCTTTTGGGGCTTCGTCGCACTGCCTGCACACCCCCTCGGGGCTCGGCCCCGTAAAATCGCCCAATTCACGAAGGAACGACCCCACGATGAGCGCCTGCCAGCGACCTCTGCTCCGATGCCTCCTGCTCCCCGTCCTGCTCGCCGTCGCGGCCTGCAGCAGCGAGGAGGGGGGCGGCCAGGGCCCGGCGCCGGCCACCGTCACCGCCCACGAGGTGCAGTCCAAGCCTTGGCGCGACGCGATCCAGGCCCTGGGCACCGCGCGCGCCAACGAGTCGGTCATGGTCACCGCCAAGGTCACCGAGACGGTGGTGCGGGTGAACTTCCAGGACGGTGACCTGGTCGAGGCCGGCGACGTGCTCGTCGACCTGTCGGGCCGGGTCGAAGTGGCCGGGCTCGAGGAAGCCGCCGCCGCGTATCGCGAGGCCGACCAGCAGTACCAGCGCCAGCGCCAGCTGGCCGCGCAGAAGCTCATCCCGGCCGGGCAGCTCGACGCCCAGCGCGCCGCGATGGAATCGGCGCGCGCCCGCCTCGACGCCACCCGCGCCCGCCTGGCCGACCGCGTCATCACCGCGCCCTTCGCCGGCGTGCTCGGTTTCCGCCAGGTCAGCCCCGGCACCCTGGTCACGCCCGGCACCACCATCGCCAGCCTCGACGACATCTCGGTGATCAAGCTCGACTTCTCGGTGCCCGAGACCTTCCTGGCCGCGCTCGCGCCCGGCCAGTCGGTCAGCGCCACCAGCGCGGCCTACCCGGGCCGCAGCTTCGAGGGCGAGGTGGCGACCGTGGACTCGCGCGTCGACCCGGTGACCCGCGCGGTCACCGTGCGCGCGCTGCTGCCCAACCCCGACCGCCTGCTGCGGCCGGGCATGCTGCTGACGGTCGAACTGTTCCAGCCCGAACGCCAGGCGCTGGTGGTGCCGGAGATCTCGGTCATCCAGGTGTCGCGCGACGCGCACGTGTTCCGCCTGCGCGACGACGACACGGTCGAGCAGGTCGGCGTCAGGCTCGGCCAGCGCCGTCGCGGCGAGGTCGAGGTGCTCGAAGGGCTGTCCGCGGGCGACCGCATCGTCGTCGACGGCGTGGTGAAGCTGCGCAACGGCGCGCGCGTGAGCGTGGTCGCGCCGGCCGATGCCGGCGGCGCGGGCTGAGCAGGAGGCCAGGCCATGGTCCTTTCCGACATCTCGATCAAGCGCCCGGTCTTCGCGACCGTGATGAGCCTGCTGCTGGTGGTGCTGGGCCTGATCGCCTTCACCCGCCTGACGCTGCGCGAGCTGCCCGACATCGACCCGCCCGTGGTGTCGGTGGAAGTGGCCTACCCGGGCGCCTCGGCGGCCGTGGTGGAAACCCGGATCACCCAGATCCTCGAGGACGCCGTGGCGGGCATCGAGGGCATCGAGACCATCGAGTCGCGCAGCCGCAACGGCCAGTCCAGCGTGACCATCGAGTTCTCGCTCTCGCGCGACATCGAAGCTGCCGCCAACGACGTGCGCGACGCCATCAGCCGGGTCGGCGACCGCATGCCGCCCGAGGCCGACCCGCCGGAGATCGAGAAGGTCGAGGCCGACGCCGACGTCATCCTCTGGCTGAACATGAACTCGGACCGGCTCGAGACCCTCGAGCTGAGCGACTACGCCGAGCGCTACGTGGTCGACCGCCTCTCGAGCATCGACGGCGTGGCCCAGGTGCGCGTGGGCGGCCGCCAGCGCTATGCCATGCGCATCTGGCTCGACCGCCAGGCCCTGGCCGCGCGCGGGCTCACCGTCAACGACGTCGAGAACGCGCTGCGGCGCGAGAACGTCGAGCTGCCGGCCGGCAGCATCGAATCGCAGGACCGCGACTTCACCCTGCGCGTGATGCGCGGCTACGAAAACCCGGACGACTTCGCCCAGCTCACCCTCGCCAAGGGCGACGACGGCTACCTGGTGCGGCTGGGCGACGTGTCGCGGGTCGAGCGCGCCTCGTCCGAACGCCGCGCCTACTTCCGCGGCAACGGCCAGCCGAACATCGGCCTGGGCGTCATCAAGACCTCCACCGCCAACTCGCTGCAGGTGGCCCGCGACGTCAAGGCGGCGCTGCCGGACATCCAGGAGACGCTGCCCGAGGGCACGCGCATCTTCGTGGCCTTCGACAGCACGATCTTCATCGACGCCGCGGTCGAGCGCGTGTACTGGACGCTGGCCGAGGCCATCATCCTGGTGCTGGTGGTGATCTACCTGTTCTTGGGCAGCGCGCGCGCCGCGCTGATCCCGGCGGTGACCGTGCCGGTGTGCCTGGTGGCGGCCTTCATCGCGCTGTGGGCCTTCGGCTTCTCGATCAACCTGCTGACCCTGCTGGCCCTGGTGCTGTGCATCGGCCTGGTGGTCGACGACGCCATCGTGGTGCTCGAGAACGTGCAGCGCCGCGCCGACCTGGGCGAGCCGCCGCTGGTGGCCGCGCGCCGCGGCACCCAGCAGGTCGCCTTCGCCGTCATCGCCACCACGGCGGTGCTGGCCGCGGTGTTCCTGCCGGTGGGTTTCATGGAAGGCAACACCGGCCGCCTGTTCCGCGAGCTGTCGGTGGCCATGGCCGGTGCCGTGATCATCTCGGCCTTCGTCGCGCTCACGCTCACGCCCATGATGTGCTCGCTGCTGGTGCGCCCGCATGAGAAGCCCAAGGGCCTGAACCTGTGGATCCAGGGCCATCTCGACGCGCTGGGCAAGGGCTACCGCAGGGCCGTGGAGCGCACGGTGGGCCGGCCGATGCTGTTCGGCGCGGCGCTGCTGGGCACGATGGGCCTGTCGGCCTTCCTGTTGCAGGTGATCCCGGCCGAACTGGCGCCGCCTGAGGACCGCGGCTCCTTCTTCGTCGGCGTGTCCGCGCCGGAGGGCGCCGGCTTCGACTACACCGTGCAGCAGATGCAGGGGGTCGAGCAGGTGCTGTTCCGCTACACCGGCGAAGGCCAGCCGATCGACCGCGTGAACACCGCGGTGCCCGGTGGCTTCGGCCCCGGCGGCGACATGCACACCGGCCGCGCCATCGTGCTGCTCAAGGCCTGGAACGAGCGCGACATCGACACCGCCGGCCTGGTGGAGAAGGTGCGCGCCGAACTCAACCAGCTGCCCGGCGTGGTGGCGCGTCCGCAGGCGCGCACCGGCCTGGTGCGCACCGGCGGCCAGCCGCTGCAGGTGGTGCTGGGCGGCCCGGACTACGCCGAGCTGGCCGAGTGGCGCGACCGCATGCTCGCGCGCATGGAGGAGAACCCGGGCCTGTTCGGCACCGACTCGGACTACAAGGAAACGCGCCCGCAGCTGCGCGTCGAGATCAACCGCGCCCGCGCTGCCGACCTGGGCGTGCCGGTGTCCGAGATCGGCCGCACGCTCGAGTCCATGATGGGCTCGCGCCGCGTCACCACCTATGTCGAGGATGGCGAGGAGTACGACGTCATCCTGCAGGCCCAGCTCGAGGACCGCGGTTCGCCCTCCGACCTCGACAACCTGTACGTGCGTTCGACCACCACCGGCGAGCTGGTGCCGCTGTCGAACCTGGTGGCGTTGCAGGAGCTCGCCGAACCCGGCCAGTTCAACCGCTTCAACCGCCTGCGCGCGATCACGCTCAGCGCCGGCCTCACCCCCGGCTACACGCTGGGTGAGGCGCTGGACTGGGTGCGCCGCACCGCCCAGGAAGAACTGCCCGAGCGCGCCCAGCTCGACTACAAGGGCGAGTCGCGCGAGTACCAGAGCGCGGGCAGCGCGGTGCTGTTCACCTTCGCCATGGCGCTGCTGGTGGTGTACCTGGTGCTGGCGGCGCAGTTCGAGAGCTTCCTGCACCCGATCGTCATCATGCTCACCGTGCCGCTGGCGGTGCTGGGCGCGCTGATCGGCCTGTGGCTGTTCGGCAGTTCGCTCAACCTCTTCAGCCAGATCGGCATCGTGATGCTGGTGGGCCTGGCGGCCAAGAACGGCATCCTGATCGTCGAGTTCGCCAACCAGCTGCGCGACGAGGGCCTGGCCATCCGCGACGCCATCGTCGAGTCGGCGTCGGTGCGCATGCGCCCGATCCTGATGACCTCGATCGCGACCATCGTCGGCGCGGTGCCGCTGGTGGTGGCCGGTGGCCCGGGTTCGGCCAGCCGCGGCACCATCGGCATCGTGATCATCTCCGGCGTGGCCTTCTCCACGCTGCTCTCGCTGTTCGTGGTGCCGGCCTTCTACGCCCTGCTGGCCCCGTACACGCGCTCGCCGGAGGCGGTGGCGCGCAAGCTCGAGAAGCTCGAGGCGGAAGTCCCGCATGTCGGGGGCCATGCCTGATCCTCTGGCTTACGCCTGAGGATCCCCACGATTCTTTGAATCGTGGGCCCCAAGGCGCCTTTGCTTCCGATCCCCGCGCCTTTCGGCGCGCCCCCTTGCCAAGGGGGCTTTGCTTCGATGGGTATCCGGTAAACTCGGGGCATGAGCGATTCCAGCCCTCCACGCGGCCCCTATCGGGGTCCGCCGTCCCAGCCGCGTGACAAGCGCGAGCGGCAGCGCGACCGCGAGCAGGCGCAGGCCAGCGCGCCGCGCCGCCCTCCTGCGCCGCGCTTCGAGCCCGAGGCCGCGCCGGCCGCCGATCGCGGGCCGCGCGAGCAGCGCCTGTACGGCCTCAACGCCTGCCTGGCGATGTTCCGGCACCGGCCGGGCGACCTGCGCAAGGTGTGGCTGCTCGAGTCGCGCATCCCGCGCCTGAAGGACGTGCTGGCGCACTGCGTGAAGCACCGCATCGGCTACACCGTGGTCGGCGATCAGGACCTGCAGAAGCTCGCCGCCAGCCAGCACCACGAGGGCGTGGTGTTCGGGGTGGTGCCGGCCCCGGAGCAGTCGCTGTCGGACTGGCTGCGCGAACTGCCGCCGGGCCCGGCGCTGGCGCTCTGGCTCGACGGCGTGGGCAACCCGCACAACCTGGGCGCCATCCTGCGTTCGGCCGCACATTTCGGCGTGGCCGGGCTGATGCTGCCCAAGGATTCGGGCCTGGCGCTCTCCGGTGCCGCCGCGCGCGTGGCCGAGGGCGGTGCCGAGGCGGTGCCGCTGGTGCGCCTGGGCCGCGCCGACAACAGCCTGGCCCAGCTGCGTTCGGCGGGTTTCGGCGTGGCCGCCACCGTGGTGCGCGGCGGCCAGCCGCTGTTCGGCACCGCGCTGCCCGAGCGCCTGCTGCTGGTGATGGGCGCCGAGCAGTCGGGCGTCGGCCCGCTGCTGGCCGACGCGGCCGCGCTGCGGCTGGAGATCCCGGGCAGCGGCGCGGTCGAGAGCCTGAACGTCGCCTCGGCCAGTGCGGTCTTCCTGGCCGAGTGGTGGCGCCAGCGCCGGGCGTGAACCGGCAATTCAGGGCCCTCGCGGCATAATCGCCGGCATGGCCATGAACCCAACCAAGCACCTGCTCGCGGCCCTGGCGCTCGCCTGCCTGCTATTGCCGGCCCTGGCGCATGCCGCGCGCACCGAATACGACGTCGACTACCTCGTGCGCTTCCAGCCCGAACAGGGCCAGGCCACGGTGAGCATCCGGCTCACGCCGGGCAGCGGCGAAGTGCGCCGCATGCGCCTGACCATGCCCGAGGACCGCTACCCCGGCGTGTCGGGCGACGGCGAGGTGGTGCGCAAGGGCGACATCGTCACTTGGACCCCGCCGCGCGGCGAGCCGGCACGCCTGCGCTACACCTACCGCATCGACAAGCAGCGCCGCGACGGCGGCTACGACGCGCGCATCACCGGTGACTGGGTGATCGTGCGCGGCGACCACCTGGTCCCGCCGGCCGCGGTGGCCGCCACGCCGGGCGCCGATTCGCGCGCGCGACTGCGCTTCCAGATGCCCAAGGGCTGGACCAATGTCGATACCCCGTTCAAGCGCAGCAGGGACGGCCGCTCCTTCGTGGTGGTCAACCCCGAGCGGCGCTTCGACCGCCCGACCGGCTGGATCATCGCCGGCCAGGTGGGCACCCGCCGCGAGCTGTTCGAGCAGATCGAGATCAGCGTGGCCGGACCCAAGGGCGACGTGGTGCGCCGCAACGACATGCTGGCCTTCTTCAACGGCCTGGTGCCGGAGTTCGAGCAGGCCTGGGGCAAGCTGCCCCCGAAGCTGCTGATCGTCAGCGCCGGCGACCCGATGTGGCGCGGCGGCCTGTCGGGCCCGCGCTCGATGTTCCTGCATGCCGACCGGCCGCTGATCAGCGAGAACGGCACCAGCACGCTGGTGCACGAGATGTTCCACGTCTTCACCCGCATCCGCGGTGCCGAGGGCGACGACTGGATCGCCGAGGGCCTGGCCGAGTTCTATTCGATCGAGCTGATGCGCCGTGCCAACCTGCTGTCCGACTCGCGCGCCGACAAGGCCCAGGAGTGGATGGCCGGGCACGGCCGGTCGGTGAGGACGCTCGACTCCAACCGCTCCAGCGGCCCGCGCACCGCCCGCGCGGTGCAGCTGCTGCGCGAACTCGACGCCGAGCTCCGCGAGGGCACCGATGGCGAGCGCTCGCTCGACGACGTGGTCAAGGCCCTGATCAAGGTCCGCGAGGTCTCCCGCGAAGACCTGCGCGAGCAGGCGGCGAAACTCCTCGGCCGCCCCTCGGAAGTCCTGCAGACCCCGTTGCTGGACTGAAGAAAAGGGGCCTGGGCACCCATCCGTTTCAAACGGACAGGTGCCCAGGCCCCTTGTTCATTCACGGCTGCCGCGGGGGCAGGGTGCCGAAGTCGACGTCGGTTTCGGCGGCCAGCCAGGCCAGCGTGGCGTAGGCGGCGACCTGCTGGTCGAGCGCCTTGGGGTCGATCTTGTCGAGCGTGTCGTTGGCCGTGTGGTGGTAGTCGAAGTAGTCGGTGCCGTCCTGGGCCAGCTGCGCCCAGGTGGCGCCCCGGGCCACGATCGGACCCACGTCCGGACCCGGGCTGCCGCCCTCGCGTTCGGTCACCACGCCCAGCGGCGCCAGCACTTCGCCGATCTTCTCGATCACCGGCCAGGCCGCCGGATCGACGCCCGCGCGCAGCGCATACACGCGACCGGCGCCGAAGTCGCTCTCGGCGCTGAGCTGGTGCGCGGCGATCTCGCCGGCGGTCGCGCGGTTTTCGGCGTAGACCTTGCCGCCGTACAGGCCCTGTTCCTCGTTGGCATAGGCGATCACCCGCACCGTGCGGCGCGGCGCGCGCTCGAGCCGGCCGATCGCCGCGCCCGCCGCCATCGTGATCGCCACGCCGGCGCCGTCGTCGATCGCGCCGGTGCCCAGGTCCCAGGAATCGAGGTGGCCGCCGATGGTGACGACCTCGCCGGGCAGGTCGCGGCCGCGGATCTCGCCGATGACGTTATGCGAGGTGTACTCGCCCGGATGCTCGGCGGCGATGTCCAGCCCCAGCGTGACCGGCTTGCCGCGACGGATCATGTTCACCAGCAGGTCGGCGTCCGGATTGGACATCGCGGCCGCCGGGATGCGCGGCACGCCTTCGTCGTAGCGCATGGTGCCGGTGTGGGCGAAGCGGTCGGAGTTGGTGCTGATCGAACGGATCACCACGGCCACCGCGCCCTTCTTCGCTGCTTCGACGGCGCCGCGGCTGCGCGCGCCCACGGCCGGGCCGTAACCGCGGCCGTCCTTGAAGCGCACCATGCGGTTGCTGATGAAGGCGATCTTGCCTTCGAGGCTGCCGGCCGGCGCGGCCTGCAGCGCGGCCAGGTCGGCGAACTCCACCACTTCGGCCTCGAGCCGGCCGTCGGTGCCGACGCTGCCGCCGAGCGCGGTGATCACCAGCGGCTGCGGGTAGGGCGCCACGACCTCGGCGCGCTCGTGGCCGCGCAGCCAGACCGGGAAGGTCACCGGCTCGAGCCAGACGCGGTCGAAGCCCAGCGACTCGAACTTCGCCTTGGCCCACTGCACCGCCGCGGCGTCGGCCGGCGTGCCGGCCATGCGCGGGCCGACCTCGGTGGTCAGCGACTCGACGATGTCCCAGGCCTCGGAGCCCTGCATCGCCTGGTCGCGCAGGCCGGCGGCCACGGCCAGGTCGCCGGCGTCCAGGCCGGTGGCGTCATTGGCGAGGGCCGGCAGCGCGGCGAACAGGGACAGGGCAAGCAGGTGTCGGGCAAGGCGCATCGGGGTCTCCTTCAAGGCGACGCCGGCCACGGGGGCCGGCGCCGGGTTTGCATCCTTGCGATCAGCGCGACTTGAGCGCGTCGCGGATCTCGGTGAGCAGCTTCACTTCATCGCTGGGCTCCGGCGGGGCCGCCGGGGCGGCATCCTGCTTGCGCTTGAGCGAATTGATCACCTTCACGGCCACGAAGATGGCGAAGGCGATGATCAGGAAGTCCACCACGGTCTGTACGAAGGCACCGTACTTGACCAGCACCGCCGGCACCTCGGCGCCGGCCGCGTCCACCGTGGCCTCCTTGAGCACGATGGCCAGGTCGCTGAAGTCGACGCCGCCGACGATGTAGCCCACCGCCGGCATGATGATGTCGTTCACCAGCGAGGCGACGATCTTGCCGAAGGCCGCGCCGATCACCACGCCGACCGCGAGGTCGACGACGTTGCCGCGCATTGCGAATTCCTTGAACTCCGACAGCATGCCCATGCGATGGACCTCCCAGGTGTGGATGGGAACAGCGAACCCGAATCTACAACGCCCGGGCCTCAGGTGATACTGCCCTCGAGCTCGACCAGGCCCTCGATGCCGGCATGGAAGCGGTCGCCCTGCGCCAGCGCCGCGACGCCCGCGGGCGTGCCCATGAAGACCAGGTCGCCGGCCTTGAGCGCGAACAGCTTCGAGAGCGCATGGATGACCTCGGCCACCGGGAACACCATCTCGCCCAGGGCAGCGCCCTGGCGCGGCTGGCCGTTGACCTCCAGCCACAGCCGGCGCGCGGCCAGGTCGCCGGCCTGGGCGGCCGGCACCAGCTCGCTGCAGGGTGCGGAATGGTCGAAGCCCTTGGCGGTGTCCCAGGGCAGGCCGCCGGCCTTGGCCTTGGCCTGCAGGTCGCGCCGGGTCAGGTCCAGGCCCACGCCGTAGCCGAACACCAGCGCGCCGGCGCCATCGACCGGCACCACGCCGTCGGCGTCGCGGCCCAGGGCCACCACCAGCTCCACTTCATGGTGGAGCTCCTGCGTGCCGGGCGGATAGGGCACCGCGCCGCCGCCGGCGACGACGGCATCGCCGGGCTTCATGAAGAACACCGGGTTGCCGCGGTCCACGCTCGCGCCCATCTCCCGGGCGTGGTCGGCGAAGTTGCGCCCGACGCAGTAGATGCGGCGCACGGGAAAGGCGCCACCGCCGCGCACGGGCAGCAGGGTGGGGGCGGGGACGGGAATGACGGTCTGGCTCATGCGGGGCTCCTGCGGCAAGCCCCTATTGTGCAGGGGCGCCTTCAGGCCCGGAAAGCCCGGTCGCGCGCGGAGGCGCGGCTATCGAGGTTCAGCGAAGGCCGAGCGGCGGGTGGTTTTCGCGGACCCGGGTGAATTCACCCTCGATCACGTCCGCATCCACCGGCCGCGACGGCTCGCGGGCCGCGCGCAGCAGGCGCCGCGCGGCGCTGAACAGCAGCATGCCCAGGCCGATCGCCAGGCCGAACACCACCAGCACCAGCAGCAGCGCCAGACCCAGGAGGCCGACCAGAACGCGCAGGAGCGGGTTCCTCGGCTTCGAGGGGCAGTAGCTGAACATGCGGCGGAAAAAGACGGTCATTCGGCGGCGTGGCAAACTTCGGGACCCGGAGTATGGCGAGGCGCCGCGTGGAAAGTGTAAGTGGATCGTTAATCCGCCTGGCCGACTGGCCGCCGGAAGGCCTGTCGGAAACCGAGGTCGAACTCGACGGCGAGCTGCAGTCGCTGGTGCTGCTGCGCGAGGGCGAGGTGCTGAAGGCCTGGCTGAACATCTGCCCGCATGCCGGTCGTCGGCTCGACTGGGCGCCCGGCAAGTTCCTGGTCGACAAGGGCCGCCTGGTCTGCGCCGCGCACGGCGCCAGCTTCGAACTCGGACGGGGTGAATGCGTCGCCGGTCCCTGCCGCGGCGCGTCGCTCACGCCGGTGCAGGTCGTGGTCGGCTAGAACATCAGGTTCACGACCAGCAGCACCACCGCCAGGTAGACGAGGGTGAGCGGCGCGCCGGTGCGCCACAGGTCGCGCGTGCTGTAACCGGCCGGGCCGGTGACCATCGCCAGCACCGGGTTGGAGACCGACAGGAAGTTGTTGGCGGCCGACAGCGCCACGATCAGCGCGAAGGCCACCGGGTTGCCCTGCACCGCCAGCGCCACGTTGATGGCCATCGGCACCACCACGACCGTGGCGCCGACGTTGCCGATGACCAGCGCGAAGGCCGTGGCCAGCAGGCCGACGGCCGCTTCCAGCACCCACACCGGCACGTCGCTGCCGATCCGCTCGAGGACCTGCTGGGCGATCCACGCCGCGGCACCGGTGGAGTCCATCGCCCAGCCCAGCGGGATCAGGCAGGCCATCAGGAACACCGTCTTCCAGTTCACGGCCGAGTAGGCCTCGTCCATGTGCAGCACGCCGGTGAGCATCATCGCGGCGGCGCCGGTCATCAGCGCCACCGGCACCGGCACCAGGGTCGAGAGCGCAAGCGCCATCGCGCCCACGAACACGCCCAGCGCCCACCACAGCTTCTGCGGCCGGTGCTCGCCCTTGGGGTAGTCGGTGACGACGACGAAGTCGCGGCTTTCGCTGGCCTGGGCCAGGTCGGTCCAGATGCTGTGGAAGACCAGCATGTCGCCGGCCTTGAGCGGCATCTTGCGGATGTCCTCGCGCCAGACCTGGTTGTCGCGGTTGATCGCCAGCAGGCTGATGCCGAAGCGCTTGCGCAGCTGCAGCTGCGCCTGCGCCTTGCCGATGAAGGCCGAGGTCGGCGGGATCACCGCCTCGGAAATGCCCGAGCGGCTGGGGTTGAACAGGTCGGCGAAGTGGCGCAGGCGCGCCGACATGCGCAGCAGGTTCTTCTGGGCGTAGTCCTGGATCGCCTCGCGCGGGCCCATCACGCCCAGCACGCTGCCGACCCAGATCATCTGGTCGGCCGGCGGCGCCAGCCGCGCCTCGTTGCCACTGAGCAGGGCCAGCAGCAGCGGCGCGTCGCGCTGGGCCTCGGCCTCGCCCACGCTCATGCCCACCAGCGGGCTCTCGGCGGTGACGGTGAGCTCGTACACGTCGCCATCGATGCCGTAGGCGCGCGCGAAGTAGCTCTGGGTGCGGCTCGGCGCCACGCCCTTGTCCTCGGACTTGGCGAACCAGCGGTGGCCCAGCCAGCGGTAGAAACCCAGGCCCACCAGCAGCAGGCAGATGCCGACCGGCAGGGGGGCGAACATCTCCAGCGGCTCGAGCGTGGCCACGCCCGAGGGCAGGTTGCGGTTGGCGGCCACCAGCAGGTCGTTGAGCAGCATCAGCGGCGAGTTGCCGATCATGGTCAGGCCGCCGCCCATCACGATGGCCGCGGCCACCGGCAGCAGCAGGCGCGCCAGGCTGATGCCGGTGCGGCCCGACAGGCGCGAGGCCACGGGCAGGAACAGCGCCATCACCGACGGGTTCTGCATGAAGCCCGACATCAGGCCGGCCATGGCCGAGGTGAGCAGGATCAGCCGCTCCTCCATGCCCTTGGACACGCGCAGCAGCCACACCGCCACCCGGTTGAGCGCGCCGGTGCGGTCGAGCCCGGCGCCGAGGATCATGGTGGCGATGACGGCGATCACCGCGTTGCCCGAGAAGCCGTCGAAGAGCTGGTTGGCCGGCACCTGTCCGGTCAGGCCCAGCGCCACCAGCACGATCAGGGCGGTGGCGTCGGCGCGGATGCGCTCGATCATGAACATCACGATGGTGAAGCCGACCAGCCCCAGCACGATCATCATGTCGCGGGTCAGGACCAGGCTGGTGTCCATGCGTGGGCGGTCTCCTCAGGTGCGGTCGTAGAGGAGATCCCAGACGCCGTGGCCCAGCTTCAGGCCGCGGGTCTCGAAGTGCGTTTGCCGCCGCCACTCGGGCCGCGGCATCGTGCCGCGCGGCCCCGCGCGGTTGCGCAGGCGCGGCTCGGCGTCGAGCACGTCCCACAGGTGCTCGGCGTAGTTTTCCCAGTCGGTGGCCAGGTGCAGCAGGCCGCCCGGCCTGAGGCGCTGGCAGAGCAGGTCCACGAAGGCGGGCTGCACCAGCCGGCGCTTGTGGTGGCGCTTCTTGTGCCAGGGGTCGGGGAAGTAGATGCGCACCTCGTCCAGCGAGCCCGGTGCCACGTCGTCACGCAGCACCTCGACGGCGTCATGCTGGTAGACACGCAGGTTGCGCAGGCCGGCGGCCGCGGCGGCGTTGAGCAGGCGGCCGACGCCGGGGCCGTGCACCTCGATGCCGATGAAGTCGCGGCCGGGTTCGCGTTCGCAGGCGTACAGCAGCTGCTCGCCATTGCCGAAGCCGATCTCGACCACGCGCGGCGCGCTGCGGCCGAACACGGCGTCGAAGTCGCGCGGCTGGCCGGCGTGTTCAAGCCCGTAGGCCGGCCAGTGCAGCTCGAAGGCGCGCTTCTGCGCTTCGGTCTGCCGGCCCTGGCGCAGCACGAAGCTGCGGATCGGGCGGTGCCTGGCGGAGGCTTCCGGGGCGGCGTCGTCCTGGCGGTCGCTCATGCCCGGGCCCCCGTCAGAGGAAGTGCCCATCCAGGGGCGAGGAGGCGCTGGCGTTGCGCTTTTTCGGGATGCGTCCGGCCAGGAAGGCTTCGCGGCCGGCCTTGACCGCCTTGCGCATGGCGCTGGCCATCAGCACCGGATCCTTCGCGCCGGCGATGGCGGTGTTCATCAGCACGCCGTCGCAGCCCAGCTCCATGGCGATGGCGGCGTCGGAGGCGGTGCCCACGCCGGCGTCCACCAGCACCGGCACCCTGGCGTTCTCGACGATCTCCAGGATCGACCAGCGGTTCTGCACGCCCAGGCCCGAACCGATCGGCGCGGCCAGCGGCATCACCGCCACGCAGCCGATTTCCTCGAGCCGCTTGGCGAGGATGGGGTCGTCGGAGGTGTAGACCATCACCTCGAAGCCGTCGGCGACCAGGATCTCGGCGGCCTTGAGCGTCTGCACCACGTCCGGGTAGAGCGTCTTCTGGTCGCCCAGCACCTCGAGCTTCACCAGCGAGTGGCCGTCGAGCAGCTCGCGGGCCAGCCGGCAGGTGCGCACCGCGTCGTCGGCGGTGTAGCAGCCGGCCGTGTTGGGCAGGATGGTGTAGCGGTCCGGCGGCAGCACGTCGAGCAGGTTCGGCTCGCCGGGGTTCTGGCCGATGTTCGTGCGGCGGATGGCCACGGTGACGATCTCGGCGCCGGCGGCCTCGGTGGCGCGGCGGGTCTCGTCGAGGTCCTTGAACTTCCCGGTGCCGGTGAGCAGCCGGGAACGATAGGTTTTGCCGGCGATCACGAGCGGATCGGCGGGCCGGGTTTCGGGGGCGCGGGTCATGCGGCGATTATGGCCCGTTTCGCCGGGCGGGTTAACCCTTTCTTAAGCCCCGTTAAGCCGGTTCTCACCCACCGCCGATGGCGTGGATGATCTCGACGCGGTCGCCCTCGGCCAGCACGTGCTCGCCGTGGCGGCTGCGCGGCACCACTTCCTGGTTCACTTCGACGGCGACCTTGCGGCCGCCCAGGCCGAGCTGGTCGAGCAGGGTGGCGACGGTGGCGCCGGCCGCCGCGGCGTGGTCATGGCCGTTGAGCACGATCTTCATGCCGCCATTGTAGCGCCGGGCCGCGATTGCGGCCGCGGCCGCGGCGCCGGCATAATCCGGGACGAAGGCGGGTGTAGTTCAATGGTAGAACTGCAGCTTCCCAAGCTGCTAACGTGGGTTCGATTCCCATCACCCGCTCCAACCATCCCAAGCCATGAGCCAGAACGCCGCCGCTGACGTGGTGATTGTCGGGGGCGGCCTGGCAGGCATAGCGACGGCCCTTGAATCGCTTCGCGCCGGCCTGTCGGTGGTGCTCGTCGACCGCGACGCGCCCCATCGCCTCGGCGGCCTGGCCCGCTGGGCCTTCGGCGGCATGGCCCTGGTGGGCACGCCGCTGCAGCGGCGGGCCAGCATCCTCGACACCCCCGAGATCGCCCTGCGCGACTGGCTGTCCTTCGGCGAACTCGATCCCGGCGACCACTGGTCGCTGGCCTGGGCCCGGCATTACGTCGAACGCAGCTGCCCGGACGTGCACGACTGGCTGCGCGCCGAAGGCCTGTCCTTCCTGCCGGCGGTGAACTGGGTCGAACGCGGCCGCCGGGGCGAAGGCAATTCCGTGCCGCGTTACCACGTGCTCTGGGGCACCGGGCAGGCCCTGGTCGAGGTGCTGGCCCGGTCCATGCACGAGGCGGGGCGCGGCGGCCGCCTGCGCCTGCTGCACCGGCACCGCGTGCTGGGTCTGGAGCAGCAGGGCGGGCGCGTCACCGGCGTGCAGGCCCTGGATGAAGCCAGCGGCGAGTCGCTGCGGCTTGATGCCGGCGCGGTGGTGCTGGCCGTGGGCGGCATCAACGGCAGCCTCGACGGCTGCCGCAAGCACTGGCCACCCGGCCGGCCGATGCCGGCGCGCATGCTCAACGGCGCGCATCCTTACTCCGATGGCCTGCTGCACGAGCGGGTGGCGGGCGAGCTGGGCGGGCAGGTCGTCAACGCCGGCGAAATGTGGAACTACGCCGCCGGCATCACCCATCCGTTCCCGCATTTCCCCGGGCACGGGCTGTCCACCATTCCCTGCAAGTCGGCGCTGTGGCTCGACCACCGCGGCGAGCGCATCGGCCCCGAGCCGCTGGTCACCGGGTTCGACACGCACTGGCTGTGCCAGCGCGTCGCCGAACAGGAAAAGCCCTGGACCTGGCACCTGCTCAACCGCCGCATCGCCCTGCGCGAGTTCGCCATTTCCGGCTCCGAACACAATCCGCGCATCCGCGACCGGCAGTTCCTGCGTTTCGTCTTCGAGACGCTCGCCGGCAACCGCCGGCTGGTGGCGCAGATGGCGAGCGAGTGCGACGACTTCCTGGTCGACGACACGCTGGCCGGGCTGGCGGCGAAGATGAACGCGCTCACCTGCACGCACGACATCGACGCCGCGCGGCTGCAGGCCACAGCCGACGCCTTCGACGCGAACTTCGCGCCGGGCCGCTCGCCGGCGGACGACGAGCAGGTGCGGCGCATCGAGCAGGCCCGGCAGTGGCGGCCGGACCGCCTGCGCACCTGCCGCCCGGCGCCGCTGCAAAAGCCGGGCGCGGGGCCCTTCATCGCCATCCGCCTGCAGCTGATCACGCGCAAGAGCCTCGGCGGCCTGCGCACCGACCTGTCGAGCCGCGTGCTCGGCGCCGACGGCCAGCCCGTGCCCGGCCTCTACTGCGTGGGCGAGGCGGCGGGCTTTGGCGGCGGCGGCTCGAACGGCAGGCGCTCGCTCGAGGGCACCTTCCTGCCGGGCTGCATCCTGACCGCGCGTGCGGCCGCCCGCGCGCTGGCCGACGGGGGCTGAGCGATGGCTTATCCGGTCACTGCCGGCGACCACCACGCGATGGCGCGCCGGCGCCTGCCGCGCTTCCTGGCCGACTACCTCGACGGCGGCGCCGGGGCCGAGCAGACGCTGGCGGCCAACGGCGCCGCCTGGGCCGGCTTCGCCATCCGCCAGCGCGTGCTGTTGGACGTGCAGGCGGTGGACACCGCCACCAGCCTGCTGGGCGAAAGCTGCCGGATGCCGCTGGCGCTGGCGCCGGTCGGCCTGGCCGGCATGCTGGCGCGTCGCGGCGAGGCCCAGGCGGCACGGGCCGCCCGGGCGGCCGGCGTGCCTTTCACGCTCTCGACGGTGGGCATCTGCGGGCTGGGCGAAGTGGCCGCGGCCGCCGGCGTCGCGCCCTGGTTCCAGCTGTACATGCTGCGCGACCGCGGCGTGGTGGCGGCGCTGCTCGAGGACGCCTGGGCCGCGGGCAGCCGCAGCCTGGTGTTCACGGTCGACCTGCCCATGCCCGGCCCGCGCCATCGCGACGTGCGCAACGGCCTGGGCCTGCCCGGCGCCGGCCCCAAGCTGCTGCGCCTGCGCCAGCTGCTGGCGCGGCCGGGCTGGATCGCGCGCGTGGGCCTGGGCGGCAAGCCGCACGGCTTCGGCAGCCTGGGCGCGCACGTCCCGGGTGCGCGCAACCTCGACGCCTTCAAGGCCTGGGTCGACGCCCAGTTCGATCCTTCCGTCACCTGGGCCGACATCGACTGGCTGCGCGCGCGCTGGCGCGGCAAGCTCGTCATCAAGGGCCTGCTCGACCCGGCCGACGCCGAGGCCGCGGTGGCCGCCGGCGCCGACGGCATCGTGGTGTCCAACCACGGCGGCCGCCAGCTCGACGGCGCCGCCGCCACCGCCACGCGGCTGCCTGCGCTCGCCGCCGCGGTGGCCGGGCGTGCCGAAGTACTGGTCGATGGTGGCCTGCGCTCGGGCGTGGACGTCTTCCGTGCGCTGGCGCTGGGCGCCCGCGGCGTGCTCGCGGGCCGGCCCTGGGCCTGGGCGCTGGCCTCCGGCGGCGAGGCGGCGGTGCAGGCGCTGCTCGGGACCTGGCAGCGCGAACTGGCCGTCACCATGGCGCTGGCCGGCGTCACCCGGGTCGCCGACATCGGCCCGCAACACATCGACCGCGGCTGACCGCCGCCACCACCACGGAGCCCCCGAGATGGCCAATGGCGCACAAGCCCTGATGAAGACCCTCGCCGATGCCGGCGTCGAAGTCTGTTTCAGCAACCCGGGCACCAGCGAGATGCATTTCGTCGCCGCGCTCGACAGCGAGCCGCGCATGCGCGCCGTGCTCGCCCTGTTCGAAGGCGTGGCCACCGGCGCGGCCGACGGCTATGCCCGCATGGCCGGCAAGCCCGCCGCCACCCTGCTGCACCTGGGCTGCGGCCTGGGCAATGGCCTGGCCAACCTGCACAACGCCCGCAAGGGGCGGGTGCCGGTGCTCAACATCGTCGGCGACCACGCCACCTACCACATGCCGCTCGACGCCCAGCTGCAGTCGGACATCGAAACCGTGGCGCGCAATGTCTCGCCGGGCTTCGTGCGCACCTCGATGCGCACCGAAGACCTGAGCCGCGACGCGGTGGATGCGCTGGTGGCCGCGCGCGGGCTGCCCGGCCAGGTCGCCACGCTGATCCTGCCGGCCGACGTGTCCTGGGGCGAGGGCGCCACGCCCTGCGCGCCGCCGCCGCCCGCCACGCCGACGGCGGCCGATGCCGCCGTGGTGGAGGACGTGGCGGGCGTGCTGCGCTCGGGCGCGAAGGTGGCGCTGCTGCTGGGCGGCCACGCGCTGCGCGAAGCCGGCCTGGAGGCCGCCGGCCGCATCGCGGCCAGGACCGGCGCGAAGCTGCTGGCCGAAGTCTTCCCGACCCGGCTCGAGCGCGGCGCCGGGCTGCCGCCGGTCGAGCGCGTGGCCTACCTGGCCGAACTGGCGGGCGTGCAGCTCGGGCAGTTCGAGCATCTGGTGCTGGTGGACGCGAAGACGCCGGTGTCCTTCTTCGCCTACCCCGGCAAGGCCAGCGAACTCGTGCCGCCGGGCTGCCGCGTGCATACGCTCTCGCGCCACGACCAGGACGCGGTGGCCAGCCTCGGGGCCCTGGTGGCCGCGCTGGGCGCGGGCGATGCCGAACCCGTCCGCCAGCCCGCGTCGCGGCCGCCGCGCCCGCGCGGCAAGCTCACTGCCGCCAAGGTCTGCAAGGCGGTGGGGCACCTGCTGCCGGACCGGGCCATCGTCGTCGACGAGGCGATCACCTCGGGCCTGATGCTCGGGATGATGACCGCGGGCGCGCCGCGCCACGACCTGATCACCCTCACCGGCGGCGCGATCGGCCAGGGCCTGCCCAGCGCCGTCGGCGCGGCGATCGCCTGCCCGGACCGCAAGGTGGTGGCGCTGATCGGCGACGGCACCGCCATGTACACCATCCAGGCCCTGTGGACGATGGCGCGCGAGAACCTGGACGTGACCGCCATCGTCTTCAACAACGCCTCGTATTCGGTGCTCAACGTCGAGCTCGAGCGCGTGGGTGCCGAGCGCATCGGGCCCAAGGCGCGTTCGCAGCTCGACATCGGCGGGCCGGGCCTGGATTTCGCCCGGCTGGCCCAGGGGATGGGCGTGCACGCCGTGCGCACCGATACCGCCGAGGCCTTCTGCCACGCCTTCGAGTACGCGCTCGACGCGCCCGGGCCGCACCTGATCGATGCCGTGGTGCCGGAGTCGCTGGGCGGCGCCAAGCGCCGCATCCTGCCCTGGCTGCTGCGCAGCCTCCCCAGCCTGCCGCCCGGCCTGGCGCTGGCGCTCAAGCGCAAACTGGCGCCGTGATCACCCTGGGCTGGCGCGAATGGCTGGAGCTGCCGGAACTCGGCATCACGGCCGTGCGCGCGAAGGTGGACACCGGTGCGCGCAGTTCCTCGCTGCACGTCGAGTCGCAGCAGACCTTCGAGCGCGACGGCGCGGAGTGGGTTCGCTTCGAACTCGACACCGGCCGCTACCGCGCCCCGCTGGCCTTCGCCGAGGCGCCGGTGCTCGAGCGCCGGAAGGTCACCGACTCCGGCGGCCACAGCACCGAGCGCATCTTCATCCGCACGCGCATGCGCCTGGCCGGCCGGGACTGGCCGGCCGAGGTGAACCTGGCGCCGCGCCGCAACATGCTCTTCCCGATGCTGCTGGGGCGCACCGCGCTGGCCGGACGCTTCGTGGTCGACCCTTCCGCCTCCTTCCTTCTGGGCGAACCGCCCCCGGACACCGACGCTTGAAACTCGCCATCCTCTCCCGCAATGCCAAGCTCTACTCGACCCAGCGCCTGGTCGAAGCCGCCCGCGAGCGCGGCCACACCGTGCGCGTGCTCGACCCGCTGCGCTGCTACATGGCCATCGAACCCGGCCGCTTCCAGATGCACTACAAGGGCAAGGCCCTGACCGACGTGGACGCGGTGATCCCGCGCATCGGCGCCTCGATCAGCTTCTACGGCACCGCCGTGCTGCGCCAGTTCGAGATGATGGGGTCGTTCAGCCCCAACACGTCCGACGCCATCCTGCGCTCGCGCGATAAGTTGCGCTGCCACCAGATGCTGGCCGGCGAGGGCCTGGGCCTGCCGCTGACGGTGTTCGGCGACAACCCCGACGACACCTCCGACCTGCTGGGCATGCTCGGCAAGCCGCCGCACGTGATCAAGCTCAACGAGGGCACGCAGGGCACCGGCGTGATCCTGGCCGAAACCGCCAGCGCTTCGCGCAGCGTCATCGAGGCCTTCCGCGGTCTTTACGCCAACTTCCTGGTCCAGGAGTTCATTTCCGAGGCCAAGGGCGCCGACCTGCGCTGCTTCGTGGTCGGCGACCAGGTGGTGGCGGCCATGCGCCGCCAGGCGGGGGAGGGCGAGTTCCGCTCCAACCTGCACCGGGGCGGCACCGCCAGCCCGGTCGAGCTGAGCCCGGCCGAAACCGACACCGCCCTGCGCGCGGCCCGGGTCATGGGGCTGGGCGTTGCAGGCGTGGACCTTCTGAGGTCGAAATCCGGCCCATTGGTGTTGGAAGTGAACTCTTCCCCGGGCCTGGAAGGCATCGAAGCCGCCTCCGGCGTGGACGTGGCGGGGACGATCATCGATTTCACCGCCGCCGGGGTCCGCCGGCCGCCCAAGCCCCCCCGTCGCCGCCGGTCGGGATTAACCAAAGCCTGAAGCGGATTTAACGAAGACTTAATACCTCCGCGCCTAGGCTTGCTCGGCCGGTAAGCCAGCGGTCCTCCTCGTCAGGCGGCACAGATGGATTACGGCAATCGGGGCAGTAAGCAACCTTTCGGCCCGGGCTCGTCCCGGGCCTTTCTTTGTCCGTCGCCGCCCCCTGCCGGAAGGCCTGTTTACACATCCACGCCGGGCGGTAAGAATCGAACGATCTGCCCTGCATGCATTCCGAACCGCGAGGAGCGGTCATCGATGAAGAATTCCCTGCTCGCCTGCCTGCTTGCCATCGCGCCGATGCTCGCCTGCGCCAACGAAGGCAAGGAGGTACAGGTCGCCGAGGGCCGCTTCGCCGCCCAGGTGCGTGCCGTCGAGAAGAGCCTGTCCGACGGACAGACCTATGCCGAGCTTCCCCGCGCGGATCGCAACGAAGTCCGGGCCATCCTTGCCCGCATGGCCGAGCGGCTCGAGGGCGTCGACGATGTCGGGCAGCTGTCCGAGGCGGACCGGCTGGCCGTGTTCAACGACCAGGAGCGCGTGAACGCCATCCTCGAGAAGGGCTATGCCGACAGCCGGCTGGTCTGCGAGCGGCGCGGCCGCACCGGTACCCACATGCGCGAGTCCAAGTGCCAGACGGTGGCCGAGCGTCGCCGCCGCGCCGAGGTTGACCAGGAAAACATGCGCCAGTTGCAGCGCGCGCCCATGCCGCAGGAAGGCCTCTGACCGTGCGGATCCTGGTCGTCGAAGACAATCGCGACATCGCCGCCAACCTCGGCGACTACCTCGAGGACCGCGGCCATACCGTGGACTATGCCGCCGACGGCGTCACCGGCCTGCACCTGGCCGTGGTCAACGACTTCGACGCCATCGTGCTCGACCTCAACCTGCCGGGCATGGACGGCCTGGAGGTCTGCCGCAAGCTGCGCCAGGAAGGCCGCAAGCAGACGCCGGTGCTGATGCTCACCGCCCGCGATTCGCTCGACAACAAGCTCGAGGGTTTCGACTCGGGCGCCGACGACTACCTGGTGAAGCCCTTCGCGCTGCAGGAAGTCGAGGCCCGCCTGGCCGTGCTGGCCCGCCGAGGCAAGGCGGCCCAGCCGCGCGTGCTGGTCGTGGCCGACCTCGAATACAACCTCGACACGCTCGAGGTGCGCCGCGCCGGCAAGCTGCTGCAGCTCAACCCCACCGCGCTCAAGATCCTGCAGGCGCTGATGGAGGCGGCCCCCTCGGTGGTCACCCGCCAGGAGCTCGAGACCCGGGTCTGGGGCGAAGAGCTGCCGGACTCCGATTCCCTGCGCGTGCATATCCACGGCCTGCGGGCGGCGGTGGACAAGCCCTTCGACAAGGCGCTCATCCAGACCCGCCACGGCATCGGTTACCGCATCGCCGATCCCGACGCGGGCTGAGCCATGCGCTACCGGCGTAGGCTTCGCAGCCGGATCATCCTGTCCTTCTTCCTGCTCGGCTTCGGGCTGACCGGGCTGTTCGCGGTTGCCACCGTGTTGCTGCGCGAGCGGCTGGAGGACCAGCTGATCGGCGAGGCGCTGTTCCAGAACGTCCAGGACTTCGCCGAGCAGTACGACCCCGAGGGCAGCGGCGGCATTCCGTTCGAGAAGATCACCGGCAGCGTGTTCAGCCAGCGCCGGTTCGGCAACGTGCCCTTCAACTGGCGCGACCTGCCCGACGGCGTGCACGACGTCACCGAGACCGACGAGCGCGGCCACACCCGCACCTACAAGCTGGCGGTGAAGAAGGAAGCCGAATACTGGTTCTTCCTGCGCTACGACCTCGCCCAGGAGCGGGCCAGCCAGCAGCAGCTGACCTATGCCCTGGTGGGCGTGGTGGCGCTGTTCTCGCTGCTCTCGCTGGTGGTGGGCGTGTGGTCGAGCAAGCGCGTGATCAGCCCGGTGACCGAGCTGGCGCGTCGGCTCGAGAGCCTGGCGGGCGGTGGGCAGCCCGACAAGCTGGCGCCGCACTTCGCCAAGGACGAGGTGGGGCAGCTGGCGGCCGCGCTCGACGACTACGCCGAGCGCATGACGACCCTGGTCAGGCGCGACCGCGAGTTCAACTCCGACGTGAGCCACGAGCTGCGCACGCCGCTGGCGGTGATCCTTGGCGCCACCGAGCTGATGCTGGCCAACCCGGACCTGCCGGAGAAGATGCGCCAGCGCCTGCTGCGCGTGGACCGCGCGGCGCAGCAGTGCACCGACCTGACCACGGCCCTGCTGATGCTCTCGCGCAACGAGCGCGGCACCGGCCGGACCCGCCTGCTGAGGCTGTGCGAACAGCTCGCCGAGGCCGCGCGGACCCAGCTGGGCGGCAAGCCGGTGCAGGTGCTGGTGGAAGGCGACGAGCGGGCCGAGGTCGAGGCCCCCGAGGCGGTGCTGGCGGTGGCCCTGGGCAACCTGCTGGGCAATGCCTGCAAGTACACCTCGGAAGGCGAGGTGCGCCTGGTGGTCGAAGCCAACCAGGTCCGCATCGAGGACACCGGCCCGGGCCTGAGCGAGGAAGATGCCGCGCGCCTGTTCGAGCGCGGCTACCGCGGTTCCGGCGCCGGCGGCACCATCGGCGGCGGCATCGGCCTGTCCATCGTGCGCCGCCTGTGCGAGCTCTACGGCTGGAACGTCAGCATCGCCCCCCGCCCCGAACACGGCGCCGTGGCGATCCTCCGCTTTGGCGAGGGCTAGCGCCCGGCTGCGTCATCCGCGGCCGGGAAACGCGGCTACACGTAGTCGAGCCAGCCGCGGGTATCCGGCGTGCTGCCGTCGAAGAGGCCGAAGAACAGCGACTGCATGCGGCGGGTGAGCGGGCCGGGCTGGCCGGTGCCCACCGGGCGGCCGTCGACGCTGCGGATGGGCGTGATCTCGGCGGCGGTGCCGCACATGAACAGCTCGTCGCACAGGTAGAGGTACTCGCGCGGCAGGTCGCGCTCGACCACCTCGATGCCGGCGTCGCGCGCCAGGGTGATGATCGTGTTGCGGGTGATGCCGTTGAGCAGCGCCGCGCTCACCGGCGTGGTGTGCAGCGCGCCGTCGAAGACCAGGAACAGGTTCTCGCCCGCGCCCTCGCTGAGCAGGCCGGTGGAGGCCAGCGCGATGCCTTCGCCGAAGCCGAGCCGCCGCGCCTCGCGCGCCACCAGCTGGCCGTTGAGGTAGTTGCCGCCGGCCTTGGCGCCGGCCGGGATGGTGTTGGGGGCGAAGCGCTGCCAGCTCGAGACGCAGGCGTCGATGCCGGCCTCGAGCACGTCCGGGCCGAGGTAGGGGCCCATGTGCCAGGCCGCCACGGCCACGTCCACCGGCGTTTCCGCCGACAGGCCGAAGCCGCCCAGGCCGCGGTAGGCGATGGGGCGCAGGTAGGCGCGCGCCAGGCCGTTGGCCTTGATGACCTCGCGGCAGGCCGTGGCCAGCGTGTCGAGGTCGTAGGGGATCGGCATGTCGTAGATCTTCGCCGAGGCGTACAGGCGCCTGAGGTGCTCGCCGAGGCGGAAGATCGCCTGGCCGTTGGGCGTGGGGTAGCTGCGGATGCCTTCGAACACCGAGCTGCCGTAGTGCAGGCCGTGCGCCATCACGTGCACGGTGGCCTCGGCCCAGGGCTTGATGCGGCCGTTGTGCCAGATGTGTTCAGGGTAGCTCGTGCTCATGGGCGGCTCCGGGGGCGAGTCCTGATTCTAGCGGCCGGCCGGGCCTAGAGTTCGATCCACCAGCAGCCGGCGTGGCGGCGCAGCAGGAAGTCGGTGCGCACGGCGCCGGCGTCGCGCGGGCCGGCGGCCTGTTCGACCCGCAGCGCGCGCGGCCGGGCCGGCTCGGCCAGTGGCTCCTCGTAGACGAACTCCGCGGCCACCAGCGGGCGGGCGGCGATGGCCTCGAGGCTGTCCATCAGGTAGCGCCCGGCGCCGGCGCTGGTGCCGGCCCAGTGGTAGTAGGTGGCCAGGCGGTTCACGTCGCGGGCCTCGAGGGCGCCGCGCACGCCCAGCAGCAGGGCATCGAGGCTGCGCGCGCAGCCTTCGCCGGTGGTGCCGGTGCCGGAGACGAAGCCCTCGGCGCTGGCCACGGGCGGCCGCGGCGCCTCGCGCTCCACCGCGCCCTGCGACTGGCAGGGCTGGTCGCTGAAAACGCTCTGTCCGTCCGGGCCGACGCAGCGGTAGACCGCCTGCGCCGCGGCGGGCGCGGGCAGGCACAGGCAGGCGATCAGCAGCAGCCAGGCGCGGGACATGCCACGCAGCCTAACGCCAGGATCAGGCCAGGCGCGAGAGCACGGCCTCGGTGGGCCGGGCGAGGTTCAGCGTGTAGAAGTGCAGCTCCGGCGCGCCGCCCTCGAGCAGGCGCCGGCACATGGCGGCGACGGCGTCGGCGGCGAACTCGCGGATGCTGTCGGCGTCATCGCCGTAGGCCTGCATGCGCTTGGCCATCCAGCGCGGGATCTCGGCGCCGCAGGCCTCTGAGAAGCGCCGCAGCTGGCTGAAGTTGGAGATCGGCATGATGCCCGGGATCACCGGGATGCCGACGCCGGCCGCGCGCACGTCGTCGACGAAGCGGAAGTAGGCGTCGGCGTTGAAGAAGTACTGGGTGATGGCCGAGTCGGCGCCGGCATCGACCTTGGCCTTGAAGTGGCGCAGGTCGGCCAGGGCGTCCTCGGCCTGGGGGTGGGTTTCCGGGTAGCAGCCGACCTCGATGCGGAAGTGGTCGCCGTGCTCCTCGCGGATGAAGGCGACCAGGTCGGAGGCGTAGCGGAACTCGCCCATGCGCGCCATGCCCGAGGGCAGGTCGCCGCGCAGGGCGACGATGCGCTGGCAGCCCAGCGCGCGGTAGAGCTTGAGCAGTTCACGCAGCTCGGCGCGGGTGCCGCCCATGCAGCTCAGGTGCGGGGCGGCGTCGAGTCCGTGGTCGGCGCGCAGGCCGCGCACGGTCTCGGGCGTGTAGCTCAGGGTCGAGCCGCCGGCGCCGAAGGTGACCGACACGAACTCCGGCGAGTAGGCCTTGAGCTTGCGCGCCGTGCGGTCGAGCTGGGCGCGCTGCTCGTCGTTCTTGGGTGGGTAGAACTCGAGGCTGATCGGGGTCATGGGGTTCGGCGGCCGGTGGTTGGCGGCCAGTGTATCTCTCCATCCGGATGAAAGTGAAGGTATGGAGTCAGGTTCATTTTTGGGCCGACCATGCCGGGGAAACCGAGTCCGTCCGGCCCAAAACATGAACCTGACCCCCGCTTTCCCGGACAATCGGTCCATGAGCATCCAAATGACCGACTTCGCCCGCCGCCGCCTCTTCCCCGGCGACGGCCGCCGCACCGCCATCCAGGACATCACGGCCGACCAGTTCGTCCAGCGCCTCAACACCGAGCCGCCGGTGGCCGTGCTGCCCGGCTACGCGGATTTCTGCCGGCTGCACGTGCACCACAACCGGACCTCGACGCGCTGCTCGG
Organism: Arenimonas caeni; assembly: GCF_003024235.1. Lineage (GTDB taxonomy): Bacteria > Pseudomonadota > Gammaproteobacteria > Xanthomonadales > Xanthomonadaceae > Arenimonas > Arenimonas caeni. Next base: position 225,277 of record NZ_KZ679086.1, read on the forward strand.
TGGTGCCGATCACGCCGGACAACCAGCACCAGCTGCGCAGCGCCTACGAGGCGCGCACCCCGGCCGAGCTGCCGGTGCTGGTGCGCTGGTTCGAGGGCCTCGAGCCCCCGGTCGCCAGATACCTCGTGCCCATCCTCTACGACCGCGAACAGCTGGCGAAGGAGGGCACGGCCATCGACGCCGACTGGGGCATCGTCGGCTGCCTGTACACGATGGAGCCCGGGGAAATCCCCATGGTTCCGATCACCATGCTGCGCAACGCGCTGGGCGTGGAGGAGGGCGGCTCGGGCGTGCCGCTGGACCGCGCCGCCTACGCCCGCAGCGTCGCCTTCTGGTCGGTGCACGCGAACTGGAGATAAAGAGCTTTTATCCGCGTGCATCGGCTCTGATCCGCGTTGAAAGTCCGAACCCACCCGGAGCCCAAAAAGAAACGGGCACCCGAGGGCGCCCGTTTCGTAGTCCAGCAGGAACCGACGGATCAGTAGCGGTAGTGCTCCGGCTTATACGGTCCTTCGACCGGCACGCCGAGGTAGTCGGCCTGGTCCTTGGTGAGCCTGGTCAGCTTCACGCCGATCTTCTCCAGGTGCAGGCGCGCCACTTCCTCGTCCAGGTGCTTGGGCAGGATGTAGACCTTGGCCTCGTAGCTGTCCTTCTTGGCCCACAGGTCGATCTGCGCCAGGGTCTGGTTGGCGAAGGAGTTGGACATCACGAAGCTCGGGTGGCCGGTGGCGCAGCCCAGGTTCACCAGGCGGCCCTCGGCCAGCAGGAAGATCGAGTTGCCGTTATCGAAGGTGAACTTGTCGACCTGCGGCTTGATGTTGGTCTTCACCGCGCCCGAGTTGTACAGGGCGTCGACCTGGATCTCGTTGTCGAAGTGGCCGATGTTGCAGACGATGGCCTGGTCCTTCATCGCCTTCATGTGCTCGAGGGTGATGATGTCCTTGTTGCCGGTGGTGGTGACGTAGATGTCGGCCGTGCCGAGGGTGTCCTCGACGGTCTTGACCTCGAAACCTTCCATCGCCGCCTGCAGGGCGCAGATCGGGTCGATCTCGGTGACCACGACGCGGGCGCCGTAGGCGCGCAGCGAGTGCGCCGAGCCCTTGCCGACGTCGCCGTAGCCGCACACGACCGCGACCTTGCCGGCCAGCATCACGTCCATCGCGCGCTTGAGGCCGTCGGCCAGCGACTCACGGCAGCCGTAGAGGTTGTCGAACTTGGACTTGGTGACCGAGTCGTTGACGTTGATCGCCGGCACCAGCAGCTTGCCGGCCTCGGCCAGCTGGTAGAGGCGGTGCACGCCGGTGGTGGTTTCCTCGGAAACGCCCTTCCAGTCCTTGACCACGGTGGTCCAGAAGCCCGGGCGCTCCTTCGCGACGCGCTTGAGCAGGTTCTTGATCACCTGCTCCTCGTGGCTGCCCGAGGCCGAATTGACCCAGCTCTCGTCGCCCTTCTCGAGCTCGTAGCCCTTGTGGATGAGCAGGGTGACGTCGCCTCCGTCGTCGACGACCAGCTGCGGGCCGCGGAAGCCGCCCTTGCCGTCCGGGAAGCTCAGCGCATCGAGGGTGCAGTCCCAGTATTCCTCCAGGGTTTCGCCCTTCCAGGCGAACACCGGAGTGCCGGTGGCGGCGATGGCCGCGGCGGCGTGGTCCTGGGTGGAGAAGATGTTGCACGAGGCCCAGCGCACGTCGGCGCCGACGTCCTTGAGCGTCTCGATCAGCACGGCCGTCTGGATGGTCATGTGCAGCGAGCCGGTCACGCGGACGCCCTTGAGCGGGGCTTCCTTGGCGTACTTGCGGCGGATCGACATCAGGCCCGGCATCTCGTGCTCGGCGATGTCGATTTCCTTGCGGCCCCAATCGGCCAGGGACAGGTCGGCGACCTTGAAGTCGTGCTTGAGGGGAGTGACAGCGTTCATCGGGTATAGCTCCGTTGGTGGGCGACGCCGGCCGGGCAGGGGCCTCGGGGGTCGCTCGTTAACGGGCGCGGTTGATCTTGGAACCTTCGCCGAGCCTGATCCCTTGCCCGCGTTGCGCGGGCCGGGCTTGCAGCGCCCCTCGGCGGGGTGGGCCTTTCCAGGCCGGGCGGCATTATATCGCTGTCTCGCGATGGGGGGATGAATGAGGGTGGCCGCTGGCCCGGTCCGCCGTGGCGTCCGATAGCATGGTGCCGGTGCGACGACCCGGACCGGAGGGAGTGAATGGCAAAGACGAAGCGTGAGTTCAGGAGCCAGAAGAGCTACGACGCCGAGCGGATCTCCCGGGATCTCGTCGGCCCCTTCCTGCACTCCCGCGGTATCACCGTCCTGAAGGAACACCGGGTGAAGGCCGGCCCGGGCGAGTCGCAGATCCTCGACGCCCGGCTGCCGGACGGCAGGGCGGTGAGGATGCGGGTGCGCCTGTGCTGGCGGCGCGATCCGGGCCATGTCGCCGCGCGCCGCTACTCCGCGCTGCAGCTGCGCCCCAATACCATCGGCGGCGACTGGGAGAAGACGCTGCGGGACGTCGCCGACCGCGACGCCCGGGAAGGCATCAGCCACACGCTGGCGTTCCAGCGTGACGGCGAGGACGTTCCCTTCGCCGCGCTGCTGCCCAGCGATGCGCTGCCGGCCATCTGGGATGCGCAGCGTGCCACCAGCGCCCGGCTCGTCGAACGCGGTGAATTGGGGCGGATGCGCGCGAACCATACGACCAACGGCAACAGCCCGACCCTCTGGTTGCAGGACGACCGCCACGAGGCTGCGGCGCAGGTCGCCGACGTGCTCTGGAACTGGCCTGGCGTGATCACCCTTGCCCGGCAGTCGACGCCCCTCCCGGCGAAGCTCCCGGGGTCGACAACGCAGCGACTGCTGGCGGACGCGCCGGCGGCGGCGGAGCGCAGCGATCGCGCCGGTCCGCCGCGCGCGATCGCCACGTACGTCGCGCGGCTGGCCTACAACAGCCTCGGCTGGAGGCGGCCGGCCAGCGCGACGGAGGTCAGCGAGGCGGGCGACACGTATCGCAATGAGCACGGGTTCGGGCACGAAGACTGGCTGTTCCGCGACGAATGGCAGATCGACGGATGGCGGTACGGCTTCGTGCAGGGCGTCAACAAGAGCAGGAAGAAGTTGCTCGAGGCGGGGGAGGCATTCGATCTTCGCTTGTTCACGATGCCGGGCGCGGGCGACCGACGTGCCGTGGCGGAGATCCGGGAAGTCGAGTGCCTGACGGATGAGCTTGCCGCCGAGGCGGTTTCGGTCCACGAGCAGCTCGGTTGGCTCGACATCATGCGCCGGGAGGTGGCCGAGGCCGGCGGGCGTCCGGAGGCGCTGGACGGCAGTGCCTACGCGCCCTTCATCTTCAACCTGCGCTACCGGTTGGAGAACCTGCGCATGCTCGACGACAGCCAGCCCCTGCCGCCCGATGATCCGATCCATAACATCAAGCGCTACAGCCTGTGCCAGGCCAATGGCGCGATGGAGCGCGCCCGCCGGCCGTGGCGGGGCCGCGCCGGCACCACCGGGCTGGCGGTCGGCGGCGATGTGCACCGCAAGGTGGCCGCAGGTTGGGTCGTGTGTTCGCCCGAGCACAGGCGCATGCAGGTCAAGCTGCTGGAACTGCTTCAGCAGCGCTATCCCGATGCCGAGTCGATCACCCTCGAGGAGGACTTCGTGGACGCCATCGTCAGGACGGCCGACGAGACCCTGATCTTCGAAGTGAAGTCCGACCTCAATCCGCTGTCCGTGCTGCGGCAGGCGCTGGGGCAGCTGTTGGAATACGCCTACCATCCCCGGCGTTCGCATCGTGCCCGGATCCGCCTGGTCGTCGTGGGGCGCCGGGCGCTGTCGGGGGATGACGAAGCCTATTTCGAGACGGTCCGTTCGCGGTTCGGGCTGCCCATCGACTACTGGGTCGTCCCCGTCTAGCCAGGCGCAGGGCCGGGCCGGGCGGGAAGGAGCACAGGGGAAAAGAAACGGGCCGCTTTCGCGGCCCGTTTTAGCTCTTCCCGGCTCTCTCCCGCGAGCGGGAGAGGGAGAGGAAAAGATTCGCGCCTGAAGGCGCTCCCACATTACTTCTTGAGGCCGGCGGCCTTGCGCAGCGCCTCGGCGCGGTCGGTCTTCTCCCACGAGAAGGCGGTGGCGGTCTGCTTCTTGCCGCTGCCGTCGACGTAGGTGATTTCCTTGGGCTTGCGGCCGAAGTGGCCGTAGGCCGCGGTGAGGCGGTAGATCGGGTGCAGCAGGTCGAGCATCTTGGTGATGCCGTACGGGCGCAGGTCGAAGTGCTGGCGGATCAGCTTCTCGATCTTCTCGTCGCTGATCTTGCCGGTGCCGAAGGTGGTGACCGAGATCGAGGTCGGCTCGGCCACGCCGATGGCGTAGCTGACCTGCACCTCGCACTTGTCGGCCAGGCCGGCGGCGACCACGTTCTTGGCGACGTAGCGCGCGGCGTAGGCGGCCGAACGGTCGACCTTGGACGGATCCTTGCCCGAGAACGCACCGCCACCGTGGCGGGCCATGCCGCCGTAGGTGTCGACGATGATCTTGCGGCCGGTCAGGCCGGCGTCGCCCACCGGGCCGCCGATCTCGAACTTGCCGGTCGGGTTGATGTGGATCTTCGACTTCGGCAGCGCCTTGAGCCAGGCCTTGGGCAGCACCGGGGCCAGGATGTGCTTGTACACGCCCTCCCAGATCTCCTTCTGCTTCACGCCCGGCGCGTGCTGGGTCGACAGCACCACGGCGTCGAGGCCGACGATCTTGTTGCCGTCGTAACGCAGGGTCACCTGCGACTTGGCGTCCGGGCGCAGCCACTTGAGCTTGCCGGACTTGCGCACCTTGGCCTGCTGCTCGACCAGACGGTGGGCGTAGTAGATCGGGGCCGGCATGTACTCCGGCGCCTCGTTGCAGGCGTAGCCGAACATCAGGCCCTGGTCGCCGGCGCCCTGTTCCTCGGGCTTCTTGCGGTCCACGCCCTGGGCGATGTGCGGCGACTGCTTGCCGATCATGTTCATGATCGCGCAGGTGTGGCCGTCGAAGCCGACGCCCGAATTGTCGTAGCCAATGTCGTTGATGACCTTGCGGGTCAGCTCCTCGATGTCCACCCAGGCGGTGGTGGTGACCTCGCCGGCGACGATGGCCGCGCCGGTCTTCACCAGGGTTTCGCAAGCCACGCGCGCGTTGCGGTCCTGGGTGAGGATCGCGTCCAGCACGGCATCGGAGATCTGGTCGGCGAGCTTGTCCGGGTGGCCTTCGGAAACCGACTCGGAGGTGAAGAGGTAGCTGGACATTCTGGCTTATATCCTTTGATTGCGATGAAAGGATGGGTGAAGGGGCGGAATCATACACCCGGCGGCCCCGGGGTGCATCCTGCCGTCGGGGCCGTTTCCCGATTGTTAAGCAGCAAGGGTTGGCGAGGGGGTGTCGAGGGGGTAGGGTCGGGCCTGCCACCCCCGGCCACATGAGGAATCCACCGCATGCGAACCCCGTCCCGTTCCCTCCGTCCCCTTGTCGCCGCGTTTGCCATAGCCGGCCTGGCCAGCTGCGCCAGCTACGTCAAGCGCGACGAATTCGACGCCACCGTCGCCGAACTGCGCGCCGCCGACCAGGCCCAGAGCCAGCGCATCGACCAGCTGCAGGCCAGCCTCGAGGAGCGTTTCCGCCAGTACGACGCCCGCATCGCCCAGTTCGAGGGCCGCCTGCACGTCGAAACCACCGCCCACTTCGACTACGGTAAGGCCGATGTCCGCGAGGCCGACAAGCCGATGCTGGCCGACTTCGCCAAGACCCTGTCCGAGCACCACCAGGGCGTGGTGGTCACGGTCGAAGGCTTCACCGACCCGGCCGGCTCGGCCAGCTTCAACAAGCGCCTGGGCCAGCGCCGCGCCGACGCCGTCCGCGACTTCCTGGTCAGCCAGGGCCTGTCGGCTGATCAAGTGCGCGCGGTCAGCTACGGCGAGGCCAACAATCGCCAGATCCGCCCGGGCGCCTGGGGTGACGACGGCCTGGCCAACCGCCGCGTCGCGCTGGTGATCGACTTTGTCGAGGCGGTCGCCGCCCGCTGATGTTTCCGACCGGCCGGGCCTTCGAGCCCGGCCGGTCTCCTGCTGACTCCTCCGCCCGGTCGTCCCGCCTCACGCGCCGGCGACCCGCGCGCCGGTTAGCATCCGGGCATGGATTCCCTCTCCCAGATCGTCCTGGGCGGCGCGGTTGCCGCCGCCATCGCCCCCGCCCGCCACCGGCGCGCGGCGCTCGCCGCCGGCGCCGCGCTCGGCACCCTGCCGGACCTCGACTCGGTGCCGATGTGGTTCCTCGGGCTCGACCCGGTCACCAGCATGACCTGGCACCGCGGCCCCTCGCATTCGCTGCTGGTGCTGGTGCCGCTGGCGGCGTTGCTGTGGTGGCTGTTCAGGCGCACCGGCGGGCGCGTGGCGGAGTCGCCGCGGCGCTGGTACTGGGCCATCACCCTGGCGCTGGTGACGCACCCGCTGCTCGACGCCTTCACCGTCTACGGCACGCAGCTGTGGTGGCCGCTGCCACCGTCGCCGGCGATGTGGTCGAGCGTGTTCATCATCGACCCCCTGTACACGCTGCCGCTGCTGGTCGCCTTCGTGTTCGCGCTGGTGCGCGGCTGGCGGCCCTCGGCGCAAACCGCGCTGGTGGCCGGGCTGGCGCTGAGCACGGCCTACCTGGGCTGGTCGCTGGTGGCCAAGGCGATGGTCGAGCGTGCCGCGGAAGACACGCTGGCGACGATGGGGCTGCCGGACGCGCCGCGCTTCTCGGTGCCGATGCCGTTCAACACCCTGCTCTGGCGGGTGGTGGTGATGACGCCGGAAGGCTTCCTCGAGGGCGAGCGCTCGCTGGTGGCCGACGAAGGGCCGATGCGGTTCCGCGAGTACGCGTCGGACACGGCGGCGCTGGAAGAGGCCTCGGCTTTCCCGGCGGTGCGTCGCCTGCAGTGGTTCAACCGCGGCTTCATGAAGGCCCGGGAGCGCGACGGCCGGCTGGTGCTTTCGGACCTGCGCATGGGCGCCGAGCCCGACTACAGCTTCAACTTCGTGGTTGCCGAGCGCGAGGGCGAAGGCTGGCGCGCGATCACGCCTGAACAGGCCGCCTGGCCCTGGGAGGCGCGGCGCCGGCTGGCGACGATGTGGGAGCGGATCTGGGTGTCGCCGCCCGCGGAGCGGGCGGCGACGTCCCTCCAGGCCGGCTCGTCAGAAGTGGTCGACTGAGGGCCAGCTGGAAACCCCGTCGGCGATCTCGTCCATCATCTTCTTCATCGCCGCCGTGCTGCCGTTGTTGGCGTTGCTCACCGCCACCAGGCCAAAGCCGCCGGCACGCACGTCGTAGCTGGCGGTCGTGCCGCTCATTTCGCCGTTGTGGTAGTAGGGCGCGAGGATGCCGTCGGTGTGGCGCATGAAGCGCAGCAGGTCGATCGGGCGGGCGATCCAGCCGCCGTGCGAGTCGAAGCGCTCGGGCTTGACGCTCGAGTAGGCGCCACCGCCGTAATAAACGACTTCGTCCGGGCGGCGGTCGGCCAGCTTGTCGCCGCCGATGACGATGTCGCCGGCGCCGGCGGGCTTTAGCAGGGTGTCGCGCACGTAGGCCTCGTAACTCTTGCCGGTGCGCGCCTCGATCACCCGGCCCAGCAGGCAGTAGCCGAAGTTGGAGTACATGTCCGAACCCTTCAGGCCGGCGGGCGTGGTGCCCGGGGTGTAGCCCAGCGGATAGTTCTGCAGCGCCCAGTTGATCAGGCCGGCGTGGCCGGTTCCGCTGTAGGCGAACATCGGGTCGCTGCCGTTGCCGTCCTTGTCGATGCGGCGGAAGCCGGCCCGATGGCGGATCAGGTGGTCGACGGTGATGTCCTCGATGTCCTGGTTGTCCTGGGGCGTTGCATAGGTGCCGCCGAGGATGCTGCCGGCCCCGAAGACTTCGTCGCCCAGGTCGAGCGACGTGGTGTTCGCCAGGTTCACCACCGCCACGTGGGTGATCGGCTTGGACACGCTGGCGATGCGGAAACGGTGGCGCGGGCTCACCGGCATGCCGGTGTCCTTGTCGGCCACGCCGAAGCCGGCGGCATAGACCAGGCGGTCGTTGCGCATCACCGCGATCGAGAGGCCCGGCATGTCGTTGGCGCGCATGTAGGCGCGGGCCTTGTCTTCGATGAGCTTCAGGTCCTTGGCGGCGAACGTCGTGTTGCGCCAGAGCATGTTGAAGCGCACGCCGTCGCCGCCGTTGAAGGCCTCGACGTAGTCCGGCTCCCAGGACTGGTAGCGGTAGTTGTCGAACACCGCCTGGTAGTGCGCCGCCGGCGTGCCGTGGCGTGCCGACCACTGCGGCCCGCCGGCCTTGGTCCAGATCGCCGCGTAGCGGTCGCCGCCGCCGTCGCGGTAGCCGCTGACGACCTTCAGGCGGTAGCCCTGGCCGGTGAACTGGTTGAAGGCGGCTTGGTACTGGGCGGCGTTCAGGCCATGCCGTGCGACCCAGGCGGGACCGCCCTTCTCGAAGATCGCGGCGAAGCGCGGCGTGTTGCCGACCGTGTAGGCGCTGACATGGGCGAGCGAGTAGCCCTTGCCCACGAACTCATCCACGGCGGCCTGGTACTGGCGGGCGTCGAGCCCGTGGCGCGCGGCCCAGGCCGGACCGCCGGCCTTGGTCCAGATGGCGGCGTAGCGGGCTTCGCCGCCCACGCTGTAGCCGTTGATGAAGCTCAGGCGGTAGCCCTGCTGGCTGAAGCTGTTGAACGCGGCCTGGTACTGCTCGCCGCTCAGGCCGTGGCGGGCGGCCCAGGCCGGCCCGGCTTCCTTCCTCCAGACCGCGGCGTAACGGGCCTGGCCGCGGCCGCCGTCGTAGCCGCTGACCGAGACGAGGCGGTAGCCCTTGCCGGTGAACTCGGTGAAGGCTTCCTGGTACTTGTCGGCGGTCAGCCCGTGGCGGGCGACCCAGTCGGCGGCCGCCGCGGGGGCGACGGACGCAATCAGCACGCAGGCGGCCAGCGCCAGGCGTGGGAACCAACGCGAAACGGCCGGCGGGGGCCGGCTGAGGATATGCGCGGACATGGCGGACTCCAGGGGTAGTCGGACAGGGGTGCGCCCGTCGCGATCGGGTGCCTTCTTCACAACGAGGCCCGGCTGGACTTCCGGACGCCCTGGGGCCAGGTCTCAGGCGGCGCGGGCCGCGTCCCAGGCCTCGCCGGCGGCCAGTGCGTCGAAATAGTCGCGGGTCAGGCGCAGCTGCTCTTCGGCGCAGGTGGCGCGGTTGACCACGCCGCGGAAGGCGGCGTTCTCCGGGCGGTCCTTCGCGTACCAGCCCAGGTGCTTGCGGGCGATGCGCACGCCCGACTCCTCGCCGTAGAAGGCGTGCAGGCCTTCGAGATGGCCGAGCAGGATGTCGCGGACCTCGGCAACGCCGGGCTCGGGCAGCGTTTCGCCCGTGGCGAGGTAATGCGCCACCTCGCGGAAGATCCAGGGACGGCCCTGGGCGGCGCGACCGATCATCACCGCGTCGGCGCCGGTGTGGCGCAGCACGAAGGCGGCCTTCGCGGGCGAATCGATGTCGCCGTTGGCCAGCACCGGGATGCGCAGCGCCGACTTCACCTCGGCGATGGTGTCGTACTCGGCCAGCCCGGTGTAGTGCTGGTCGCGGGTGCGGCCATGGATGGCCAGTGCGGCGATGCCGCTGTCCTGCGCGATGCGGGCGATGGCCAGCGCGTTCTTCCGGTCGGCGGCCCAGCCGGTGCGGATCTTCAGCGTCACCGGCACGTCCACCGCCGACACCACCGCCCGCAGGATCTCGGCCACCAGGGCTTCGTCGCGCATCAGCGCCGAGCCGGCCCAGGCGTTGCAGACCTTCTTGGCCGGGCAGCCCATGTTGATGTCGATGATCTGCGCGCCGTGGTCGACGTTGTGTTTCGCGGCCTCGGCCATCACCGCCGGCACGGTGCCGGCGATCTGCACGCTGATGGGGTCAGGCTCGCCGGCGTGGTCCATGCGGTGGCGCGACTTGGCGGTCTTCCAGAAGCGCGGGTCGGAGGTGGTCATCTCGGACACGCACAGGCCCGCGCCCAGCTGCTTGCAGAGCATCCGGAATGGCTTGTCGGTGACGCCGGCCATGGGGGCCAGCACCACGCGGGGCTCGATGGCGTGCGGGCCGATGTGCATGGGGCGGCATTCTAGCCGCCCGCGCCGCGCGGTGCCCGGATCAGCGCCGGCCGCGGGGCCGGCGCCAGAACAGGAAGCCGGTGACCAGCAAAAACGCCGGCAGCAGGCCGGCGAAGGCCATCGCCAGCTTCATCGGCAGGCCGCCCACCGCCGCGACGTGCAGCGGGTAGATGGCGTTGGTGAGCCGGGCGCCGGGCTTGTCGGCCGTGGCGTCGTAATGCAGCAGGGTTTCGCGGCCGTCGCGCGAGGTGGTCACCACGCTGCGGCCGACCGGATGCCATTCGCCGGAAGCCTGGCCGCGGAAGCCGACCGCCGGGGCATCCGCCGCCGGTGGCGCGATGCGGGCGATGCGGCCGCCGGGGAGTTCGGCCCGTGCCCGGTCGAGCACGCGTGGCCAGTCGATGCGCGCGGGCAGGGTGGCTGGCGCGGCCGCCACCGGCGCCGGGTCTGCCCCCAGCGCGCCGACGATCACCGCGCGGAAGCCCGCGTGGTAGATCATGCCCAGGCCGGTGAGCGTGGCCAGCGCGAGCAGCGGCAGGGTGAGCGCGCCCGTGCTGCGGTGCCAGCTCAGCCAGCGCCGCGCCGGCGGGCCCGAACGCCAGCGCAGGTGTTCGAGCAGGCGGCCGCGTTTGGGCCACCACAGGTAGAGCCCGCCGAGCAGCAGGAACATCGCGATCCAGCCGGCCACGCCCAGCACCTGCTTGCCGGTGGCGCCGCCGAGCAGCTCCACGTGCCAGTGGTGCAGCCACATCAGCCAGTCGTCGTGGTGGCTGCGTTCGAGCAGCAGCCGGCCGTCGTCGGGCGCGAAATAGGCGCGGTGGCCGTCGGCGAAGTAGGCCTGCCAGACAGGCAGCTGTTCGCGCGGCAGGTCGAGCACGGCCAGGCCGCGTGGCGTCCACTGCTCCAGCAGCCGGCCCATCACCACGCCGTCGGCGACCGGCGCGTGCCCGGCCAGCTGCGGCCGCGTGGCCAGCAGCAGCTCGGTGTGGAACACCAGCGCCGAGCCGGCCAGCGACACCAGCGCGAACAGCGTGCCGACGCTCATCCCCAGCCACAGGTGCAGCCAGGCCAGCAGCGCACGCAGCCGCCGTTTCAGGCGGCTGGGTGGGGCGGGCAGGGCCTGGCCGTCGGCCATTGCCGGGCTCAGAAGCGGTGCGACCAGGCCACGCTCAGCACGCGCCCACGGCCGGCCACGTAGTCGTCGTTCGAGGGCGTGGTCTGCGAGTAGTAGCTGATGTACTGCTCGCCCAGCAGGTTCTGGATGCCCACCGAGAGCGTGCCCACCGGCAGGCCGATCCGCGCCTGCAGGTCGACGGTGGTGTAGCCGTCGAAGGAGGCCACCTGCGTGCCGAAACGCTCGAAGTCGCGGTCGAAGGCACGGCTGGCCTGCAGGCGGGTGGCGATGGCGTCGGTCCAGGCCCGCTCCCAGAACAGGGTGGCGCGGTCGGGGCTGTTGTTGATGCCCTCGAGGTCGGTGTCGACGCGGCCGTCCTGGTCGCGGTCGTAGCGGCCGTCGGTGCGCGCGTAGGCCAGGCCGATGCGGTCACCCAAACCCAGGCGCAGGGCGATGTTGCCCTCGAGGCCGCGGATCTCGGTTTTCTGGCGGCTCACGTTGTAGGTGTCGGTGGCGGCGTCGTAGACCAGCAGCGAACCCAGGTCCGAGTCAGACCAATAGGCGGCCAGGTGGGCGCTCCAGCGGCCGTCGTCGTAGTCCAGGCCGATCTCGCGGTTGTCGGCCACCACCGGCGAGAGGTCGACCAGGCTGTCGACGTCCTGGCCGGGCACGCTGATCGCGCGCAGCACGCGGCCGACGTCGGCCACGGTGTAACCCTCGGCGTAGGAACCGTAGAAGGCCAGCGCGTCGGTCGCCTGCCAGGTGATGCCGGCATTGCCCAGCGTCTCCCGGGTCTTGGGGTTGCCGCCGGCGACGAGTTGGGCGCCGTAGACGGGCAGGGTGGTGTAGTCGTCGACCTCGAGCTCGCCGCGCTCGTGGCGCAGGCCGCCCACCAGGCTCACGCTGCCCAGCGTCCACTGCAGCTGGGCGAAGGGCGAGACCGAGGAATAGGTGGTTTCGGGCACCCAGTCCAGGCCGGCTTCGATCAGCTCCTGGGCGGTGGTGTCTCGGGCCAGGTCGAGGCCGAAGGTGGCCTGCAGCGGCAGGCCGCCGAGTTCCGGGTGCGACCAGCTGAACTTGCCGCCGAGTTTTTCCGACAGGTTCTGCGACTGGTCCTGCCAGATCGAGCCGGGGTCGTTGCGGAAGAAGTCCACCCAGGGCGAGGAGCCGTAGCGGGCGGCGAAGTCGAACCAGTACAGCTGGGCCTGCAGGTAACCACCGGCGAGGTCGCGGTCGGTGTAGTCGAGCGCGACCTGGCTCGTGCGGTTGCGCGGCGGATCCAGCGGGCGCTCGCCGCGCACCGAGGTGGCGGTGATGCCGGCGGCGAAATCGCCATTGACCGAAACATAGTCGCCCTTGCCGTCGAGCGAATAGTGGCTGGCGGTGAGCTGCAGGCGGCGGTCGTCGGCGAGGTTCCAGCCGAGCTTGGCGAAGTAGTTGGTGGCGCGCGAATCCATCAGGTCGCCCTGCACGCCGTTCACCGCCAGCGCGCGGCCGTCGCCGTCATGGTGCAGGCCTTCGGTGGCGTGCGACAGGCCGCCGACGAAGTCCATGGCGCCGCGCCGGGTGCCGTACAGCCAGGAAGCGCGGGTGCCGGTGGCGTCCGATTCGGTCGGCAGGGCGGTGCTGGCGCCCAGCGACACGTCGTGCCAGCTCGCGCCGTCCTCGTGCGGGGCGCGCGTGGTGATGATGTTGATGATGCCGCCCGAGGCGCCCAGGCCCTGCAGCGCGTTGGCGCCGTGGATGACCTCGATGCGCTCGATCATCGCCGGGTCGATCGTGTGGGCGTCGCGCGAGCCGTCGCGCAGCGGGGTGGACTGCGGCACGCCGTCGACCATGTACAGCGGCTGCCGGCCGCGCAGCGACTCGCCGAAGCTGGTCATCTTCTGGCGCGAGGGCGCGAAGGCCGGGATCAGGTTGGCCAGCACCTGCGAGAGGTCGCTGGTGACCGCCAGCTGCTGCTCGAGCTGCGCCCGGTCGATGACGGTGATGGTGTTGGGCAGGGCCGACTCGGACCAGGGCAGGCGGCTGGTGCTGGCCGAGACGGTCAGCTCGTCGAGCACGGCCAACTCATCGTCGGCCAGGGCTGGCTGGGTCAGGATGCCGGCGAGGGCGAGGGCGAGCAGGGAAAAACGGGGCATGGCGCATTCCGTTGGCTTGGGATGCGCGCATGGTAGTGAGAATGATTCGCAACTACAACCGCAAGAAAGCGGTTATCCCCGGGATGCCCCCGCCGGGGCTGGCCCGGGGACGGGGGCGGGCTCAGTCGGTGGTGTCGTCGATCGCCGCCCCGGGAGCGTTCTCCATCACCGAGCGGATGCCGTTGTCGCGCCCGCCGGCATCGGCATACATCTGGCTCTGGCCGATGACCTGGCCGTTGCCGGCCTTGAGCGTGAAGTAGCTGCGCCCGTCCTTGGCCTGCAGCCGCTCGAAGCGGCCCTCGTCGCCGGCGTTCTTGCGCACCGATTCGATGCCATTGAGGCAGCTTTCCTTGGCCTTGTAGCCCTCGCTGGTCAGGATGACCTGGCCATTGCCGGCCTTGAGGGTGAACTGGAACTCGCCGTTGCTGCGCTTGCCGATCTCGAACTTGCCTGCCATGGGGCCTCCCGGTGCGTGGTGGATGCCCGGGTGAGCCTAGGTAGCGGGGTGTTACCGGAGCGTCAAGGTGGCTTACACCGACAGTGCCAGCTACTCGGCTGCGGCCAGGTGCGGCATCGCCAGCGCGGCGCCGTGCTGTTCGGTGGAGCGGGCGGCGTAGCGGTTGGCGAAACCCACGGCATCGGCGAAAGGCGCCTCAGGGAGGGTGGCCAGCGCCGCAGCCAGCGCGCCGCTGAACGCGTCGCCGGCGCCGGTGGTGTCGACCACCCGGGCCGGTTCGGCGGCGAGGCGGTAGCAGGGCGCGTCGTCGCCGCGCCGGCGGCCGTCGGCATGCGAGACGAACACGCCGTGGCCGCCGAGCGTGATCACCCAGGTCGTGGCCTGCAGCGACTGGCACAGCGCATGCAGCGACTCGCCGGCCATCGCGTGCAGCGAATCGGGATCGACGGCGCGGCCACCGTGGCGCGCCAGCAGCGCGGCGAACTCCGTTTCGTTCGGCGTCAGCACGTCGGCCAGCGCCAGCAGGGTGTCGCTGGTGGGGGCATTGGCCGGCGCGGGATTGAGCACGGTGGTGGCGCCACAACCGCGACCGAGCGCGAGCGCGGCAGCCACGGCCCCGGCCGCCACTTCCAGCTGCGCCAGCACCACGCCGGCGCCGGCGAAGGCGGGGCGCGCGGCTTCGACGAAGCCTTCCGACAGCGCGGCATTGGCGCCGGGCGCGACGGTGATGACGTTGCGTCCGCTGGCGTCCACGAAGATGCCGGCCGTGCCCGAGGGCAGGGCGGGGAACACCTCGGCATGCAGCTCGATGCCTTCGTCGCGGGCCAGCGCGCGCGCCGACGCCGCGGCGGCGTCTTCGCCCAGCGCGGTCAGGAAACCGGTGCGGGCCCCGGCACGGGCCGCGGCCACGGCCTGGTTGAAACCCTTGCCGCCCGGGCCGCTGGCGTAGGTGCCCAGGCGCGTGGCGCCCGGTGCCGGCAATTCATCGCTGCTCCAGACGTGGTCCTGGTTGTAGGAACCCACCACCAGCACCACGCCCGCCATGGATCAGGCACCCAGCGAGGTCAGCACGCCGGCGATGGTGGCGGTCATGAAGGTGGCCAGGGTGCCGCCCAGCACGGCGCGCAGGCCGAACTTGGCCAGGTCCTGGCGCCGCTCCGGGGCCAGGCCGCCGATGCCGCCGATCTGGATGGCGATGGAGCTGAAGTTGGCGAAACCGCACAGCGCGTAGGTGGCGATCAGCCGGCCCTTCTCGGTGAGCTCCACGCCCTCGACGCGGCCGTTGACGATGTCGGCCAGCTGCAGGTAAGCCACGAATTCGTTGATCACGACCTTCTGGCCAATCAGCGAGCCGACGGTGGTGGCGTCCTGCCAGGGCACGCCGATCACCCAGGCGATCGGCGCGAGCAGGTAGCCGAAGATCGTCGACAGGTCGGTGGGCTTGCCCAGCGCCTCGGCGGCGCCGGTGATCTCGCCCACCCAGGTCAGCGGGGCGTTGATCAGCGCGATCAGGGCGATGAAGGCCAGCAGCATCGCGCCGATGTTCAGGGCCAGGCGCAGGCCGTCGGCGGCGCCGGCGGCGGCGGCGTCGATCACGTTCGAGGTGGTCTTCTCGACCTCCATCTTCACCGTGCCGCGGGTGAGCGGATTGCTGGTCTCCGGGATCAGCAGCTTGGCGATCACCAGGGTGGCCGGCGCGGCCATGATCGAAGCCGCCAGCAGGTGCTTGGCGTAGTACTGCGCCTGCTCCGGGTCGCCGCCGCCGAGCATGCCGACGTAGGCCGCGAGCACGCCGCCGGCGATGTGGGCCATGCCGCCGATCATCATGGTGATCAGCTCGGACTCGGTCATGCGCGGGATGTAGGGGCGCACCGTCAGCGGCGCCTCGGTCTGGCCGATGAAGACGCTGGCGCAGACGCTGGTGGTCTCGGCGCCGGAGACCTTCATCACCTTGGTGATGGCCCAGGCCATGGCGCGCACGATCGCCTGCATCACGCCCAAGTGGTACATGACGCCCATCAGCGAGGCGAAGAAGATGATGGTCGGCAGCACCTGGAAGGCGAAGATGAAGCCGAACTTCGACGTATCCATCAGGTCGCCGAAGATGAAGGTCGAGCCGGCCGAGACGAACTCGAGGATCTTCACGAAGCCGTGGCCGAGCAGGTCGAACACTTCGCGACCGCCCGGCACCAGCAGCACCAGCGCGGCGAAGCCGATCTGGAGGGTGATGCCGGTGAGCACCAGCCGCCAGTCCACGGCCTTTTTGTTGTTGGAGAAGAGCCAGGCGATGCCGATCAGGACGGCGAGGCCGAACAGGCCGAAAAAGATGCTCGAGACCATGGAGTTGGGACCGCAGGAGGATGCGGCAGCGTAGTTCACGCCCCGGGCGCGGGCAAGGAAGCCCTATTCGCCGTCCCGGGCCACCACCCGGTTGCGGCCCCCGGCCTTGGCCGCCCGCAGGCGCAGATCGGCGCGTTTCATGAGGCCCGAAAGGTCGTTGGCGTCCTGCGGGCAGCTGGCCAGGCCGGCGCTGAGCGTGAGCCTGCGCGGCTCCACGTCGGGCTCGGGCACGAAGTGGGCTTCCTCGAGCCGGCGCCGCAGGGCCTCCATGCGCTCCCAGGCGGCACCGATCGGCAGCGGCAGCACCAGCACGAACTCCTCGCCGCCGACCCGGATCATCGGCTCCTCGCGGCCCAGCTCGCGGCGCAGCACGGCCACCGCGTGGCGCAGGGCGCGGTCGCCGGCCAGGTGGCCGAGCTCGGCGTTGATGTGGCGGAAGTGGTCTAGGTCGACCAGGGCCAGGCTCAGGGTCTGGCCGTCGCGGCGGGCCTGCTCCACCTTCGCCGGCACCTGCACGTTGAGGTAGCTGCGGTTGTGCAGGCCGGTCAGGCCGTCGGTGCTCGACCACTGGGTTAGGCGACGGGCGCGGAAGACGATGACGGCGGTCACCAGGGTCACCACCACCAGCAGCACCAGTCGCTGGAGCTGGGTGGCGGACGTCGCCGTGCCGTACTCGGCGCTCACCAGCGGGCCAACGGCCAGCTGCGCCACCGCCAGCCAGAGCAGGGCTGACTGCAGCACCGCCAGCGCACCGGCGGCCAGCGTCACCCGCAGGTCCTGGCGCAGCGCGGTGGCGAAGATGGCCAGCAGGTAGCACGACCAGACCACGGTGCTGTTGAGCGTCGCCACCGGCGTGCTCAGCACGCCCAGCAGGGCCAGCACCGCGGTGACGAGCGTGACGTCGAAGCAGGACGAGGCCATCGGCAGCCAGCCAGGGCGCCGCTTGCCCAGCACCAGCTTCAGCCAGGCCAGGCTGAAGAGCAGTACGCCGGCGGCGCCCACCAGCCCGGCCAGCGTATCCGGCCAGCTGCCGCCGCCCAGGAGGTTGAGGCCCGGCAGCAGGAGCAGCAGCACCGAGGCGAGCACGCGCAGGCGGGCGACGAGCAGTTCGCCGCCGGCGCCGATTTCCAGCAGAAGGTCATCCGGCGGTTCGCGCAGGGCGGCCGCAAGGTCGTCGAGGGTCTCGCGCAGGGTACTCACGCCGGGGGTCGTGGCCTGTGGATTGTGCGCGCAAGCATACAGGGCCGCGCGCGGCCCTGTCAGGCAAGTGCTTCGCTCAGGCGGGCAGGCCCATCACCGCCACCCACAGGCCGAGGCCTGCGAACAGCGCCGCCGCCGCGTAACGCGCGGCCTTGAGCGGCAGCTTCGCGGCGAAAGCCGCGCCCAGCAGCACCACCGGCACGTTGGCCACGGCCATGCCCAGCGTGGTGCCGGCGACCACCTGCCAGAGCGGCTCGTACTGCGCGGCCAGCACGACGGTGGCGACCTGGGTCTTGTCGCCGATCTCGACGATGAAGAACGCCACCAGCGTGGCCAGGAAGGGGCCGAAGCGCGGCGCCTTGGCCTCGTCCTCGTCGAGCTTGTCGGGCACCAGGGCCCAGGCGGCGACGGCGAGGAAGGAAACGACCACGCCCCAGCGCAGCACCTCCGGATTGACCCAGCCCGACACCAGCGAACCCAGCCAGCCGGCCAGCGCGTGGTTGAGCAGGGTGGCCACCAGGATGCCGGCGATGATCGGCCAGGGCTTGCGGTAGCGGGCCGCGAGCACGAGTGCGAGCAACTGGGTCTTGTCGCCGATTTCGGCGATGGCGACGGCGAGGGTGGAAACGAACAGGGCGTCCATGCGATCACTCCGGGGCCGGAACCCCGGGAGAGGGGCGGGCTTGCCCGCGACATCGGGCAAAGCGGAAGCGATTGTAGCCGAACGCACTGCCCGCCATGCCCGGCTCAGTCGACCTGCGGTGCCTCGCGTGCGATGCGGGCGACGACGCCGCCATGGATGGCCACCCCGTCGGCGTCCGCGGGCGGCGGCGGCGGGGCGGGCGGCGCGGGCGGTGTCGGGGCACTGGGCGATGACGGCCGTGCGGGTCGTGCAGGCGGGGCCGGTGGTGCGGGCGGCGCCGGCGGCGCGAACCAGCGGAAGTCCGGCGGCTCGGGCACGGTGGCCTGCACGGTGCGCGACTTGCGGTCGCGCAGCAGTTCGATCGACACCTTGTCGCCGGCGTCCTGTCCACGCAGCGCGACCATCGCTTCGCGCGGCGTCGCCACCGGCTTGCCGTCGATGCGCTGGATCACGTCGCCGGGCTCGAGCGCCTCGAGGCCCTGGCCGGTGCCGAGCACCAGCACGCCGCGGTCGGTGCCGAAATAGCGGCCGAGCTTGGCGTCCACCTCGGCCAGGTTCAGGCCGCTCCAGCGGAAGGCCTGGCTGAGCACCGGCAGCGGGCAGTCTTCGCCGGGCGGGCAGGGCGCGGCGGCGATGCGCGCGATCTCCATCTCGATGCCGGGGTGGATCAGCGGCATCGCGCCCTCGCGGGTGAGCGCGCGCGCCTCGGCGACGCGTCCGGCGATGTCGGCCATCTCGAACTGGAAGTCGCCGCCGCCATCCGACGAGAACACCATCACCCGGCTGGCGTCGCCGGCGAGCACGGTGGCCTGGCCGGGCTTGCCACCGCGCCGGTAGCCCACCACGACCTCCTGCGATTTCTCCAGCCTGGCGAGGCGTTCGCGCGCCTCGTCGACGGCGGCTTCACCGCGTCCGGCCAGGCGCTGGCCGTCGAGGCTGGTCATCACGTCGCCGCTGCGCAGGCCGGCCTTCTGGGCCGGGCCGCCCGGCGTGACGGCGGCGATGCGCACGCCTTCGCCTTCGGCCTGCGCCGCCAGCACCACGCCCAGCCGGGCGCGGCGGGTTTCGGTGCGCAGGGCCTCGACCACGTATCGCTGCTGCTCGCCCTCGTAGGCCCGGCTGAGTTCGGCCACGCGGCGGGCGGCTTCGGCGAGCTCGCTGCGGGCGCGTTCGAGTTCCGCACGCTGCGCGGGATCGGTGGGCGCCGGCGCAGGCTGCCGGGCATGTACGTTGGCGGCAAGCGCCGCCGCGACCATCAGGGAGACCAAGCGGAGTTTCATCGTCGTTCCTCGGTGGGAAAGGTCAGTAGGTGGCGACCAGGGCGCCATCGAGTTGGCCGCCCTGTACGGCGACCCACTGTTCGGTGCCGCGCAGGCCGGCGTAGTCGCGCAGCAAGCCCACGCGGGCCTGCCACAGCAACGCCTGCCGGCCAGCGGGAAGATCGGGTTCGGCCAGCGCGGCGTCGAGTTCGCGCAGCCTGTCCTCGAAGGCCAGGCCCAGCAGCAGGGCATTGGCCGAACCGGTTTCGCTGCGCGAGAGCGAGGCCAGCAGCGACTCGAGCTTGGCCGACTCGTCCATCAGCGCCTGCAGCCCGGCGGCGTCGGGCTGCAGCGGCAGGACCGTTGCCGGCTCGCCGGGTGCGCCGGAGCGCAGCGGCAGCACCAGCGCCAGGGCCAGCACGGCGGCGGCCGCGGCGGCGATCGCGAACGGCCAGCGCGGGCCACGTGGCCGGTCGGACGTGGCGTGGATGCGTTCGGCCAGCAGCGGCCAGGCGCTGCGGTCCGGGGCCTCCAGCGGCAGCCTCGACAGGGCCTCGGCCACCGTCAGCTCGCGTTCGGGCTGGCGGATGTCGTCAGGCATGGGGATGGACCTCCGTTTCGATGCGCAGCAGTTCGCGCAGGCGGCGGGTGCCGCGGGCGAGCTGCGACTTGGAGAAGCTGGCCGTCTTTCCCATCAGGCCGGCGATCTCGTCGTGGGTGTAACCCTCGGCGTGGTAGAGCCAGATCACGCTGCGGGTGGCGTCGGGCAGGCGCTGCAGGGCTTGGCCGAGCAGGGCGGCGTCGGCGGCCGCGGGCGGCAACAGCAGGTCCTGGCTTTCAAGCGCCTCGTCGTCGGCCTCTTCGGCCAGGCCCTGGCGGGCGCGCCTGCGCAGGCGCATCAGCGATTCGTTCACGGCGATCTGCCGCAGCCAGCCCCAGAAGGGCGACTCGCCGCGGAAATCGCCGATGCGGTCGAACAGCCGCATCATGGTGTCCTGCAGCACGTCCTGCGCCTCTTCGCGCTGCCCGGTGAGGCGCAGCGCCAGCGTGAACACCGGCCGCTCGAAGCGCCGGTAGATCTGTTCGAAGGCGCTGGCCTCGCCGCGCTGGGCGCGGCGCAACAGGGCCTCGGGTACGTCGATGGCGAAGGAAGAGGACAGGCTCACATCCCCTTGGATGCGCCGGGGGCCGAAAGCGTCGCACAGAAGAAGGGCCGGGGTTTCCCCCGGCCCTCCAGGCCCATCCCTGGACGTTGGATCAGAAGGTGTAGCGCACGCCCAGCACCGCGGTGCGCGGCAGGCCGGGGCGCAGGCCGGCCGGGCGACGGGCGGTCACGTAGTCCTTGTCGAAGAGGTTCTCGACGCGGCCGTAGAACTCGAACTGCGCGTTGACCTGGTAGCCGAGGGCCAGCTCCCAGAGCACCACGGCCTTGATGTGCTCGTCGGCCGGGACGGCGCCCTGGCCGGCCTGGGTGCGCATTTCGCCGATGTAGTTGCCGGCCAGGTCCAGGCGCCAGTGCTCGCCCTGCGCGCCGAGGGAGGCGTGCAGCAGGTGCTCGGGCAGGTAGGGCACTTCGTCGCCGGAGACCACGTCGCCCCACTCGCCGAAGCTCGAGCTGAAGCTGCTGCGGAACTCGGCATTGGTGAAGGTGTAGCCCAGGCGCACCGGGACGCTGACCGGGCCGTCGGCGCCGAAGTCGTAGGACAGGCTGGCCTCGAGGCCCTGGACGCGGGCATCGCCACCGTCGTACTGGTCGCCGATGTTGCAGTTGCCGCCGGTCGAGGCCGTGCAGGTGCCGACCAGGTTGGAGTAGTCGTTGACGAAGCCGACCAGCTCGGCGGCGAGGCCGTCGCGGCCGTAGCGCAGGCCGAACTCGAGGTTGACGCTTTCTTCCGGGTCGGCGTTCGAGCCCGGGCCCGGCGGGTTGAAGCCGCGGTGCAGGCTGGCGAACACGACCAGGTCGTCGCTGGCCAGGAAGGTGGCGCCGAAGCCCGGGATCAGGGCGTCGACCCCGGACTCGTCGCGCGAGAGCACGACGTCGCGCAGGCCGGTCGCGGTGGAGTAGTTGGTGCGGGCCAGGTCGATGCGCTCGTAGCGCACGCCCGGGCTGAGCACCCAGCGGCCCCACTCGATGGTGTCCTGCAGGTACAGCGAGACGGCCTCGGCATCGCCGACGCGGTTTTCCTGCGTGCCCGGCGCGCCGTCGCTGGTCAGCACCAGTTCGCCGCCGGCCATCTGGTAGCGGTCGTCGTCCTGGTAGCGGTCTTCCTGGTCGCGGTGCACGCGCAGGCCGATCTCCAGGTCGTGGCTGGCCTCGCCGGTGGCGAAGCCGATGCCCAGCACGCCCTGGATGCCCTGGGCGTAGTAGCTGCGCTTGTTGTTGCGCAGGCGCAGGGCGTTGGCCGGGCTGTTGGCGCCGGTGATCCAGGCGTACTGGTCGGCGTAGGTGGCCGGGTCGTCCAGGATCGAGGAGATCGACACGCCCTGGACATCGTTGAGCTTGTACCAGTTGCGGCTGAACTCGGTGCGGTAGGCAACGGTGGTCAGGTCGATGCCGTCGGTCAGTTCCACCAGGTGGCGAAGCTCGACCAGGCTCTGGCGGGTCTGGATGTTGTCGAGCCGCGAGCCGGCGTAGCGGCGGAACGGATCGGCCGCGTAGTCGGCCTCGGTCAGGCCCAGGTAGGTCTCGTCGCTGTCCTGGGTGTTGTAGCCGACCTTCAGGTCGAGCTGCTGGTAGCGCGAGGCCGAGGGGCTGGTGTTCCAGCGCAGCTTGGCCACGGCGTCGTCGAGCACGAAGCCCGAGTCGCCGCCGCCGTCGACGCGCTTGAAGCCGTCGGACTCCTGGCGGACGGCCTCGACCAGGCCACCGAAGTTCTCGCCCTGGGTGCCCGCCCAGGCGTGGCCCAGGAGCGTGCCGTGGCCGCCCATGGCCAGGTCGAGCTCGCCGGCGGTCTCGGTCGGGATGGCGGTCGAGATCAGGTTCAGCGCGCCGCCGGTGGTGCGCGGGCCGGCCTGCACCGAGGCCGCGCCCTTCTTGATCTCGAGGCCGGACATGCGCGCCATGGTCGGGAAGTAGTAGGCGGCCGGCGCGGCGTAGGGCGCCGGGGCGATCAGCACGCCGTCCTCCATCACGGTGATGCGGTTGTTGCGGTCGGTGCCCGAGCCGCGGATGCCGATGTTCGGGCGCAGGCCGAAGCCTTCTTCCTCGACGATGTAGACGCCCGGAACCTGGCGCAGCACCCGGTTGACGTCGCGGTAGTTGAAGCGCTCGAGCGTCTTCTTGTCGATGTAGTGCGCCGAGCCGGCGGTCTTCTCGACCTCTTCGCGGCTGCCGAACACATTGATGCGGTCGAGGCGGACCAGGGCTTCCTCGGCTTCGACCGGCTCGGGGGCGGTGTTGGCGAAGGCCGGGGCGGCGGGCAGCAGGGCCAGGGCGATGGCGGCGCGGAGCAGGGTGGACATGTTCTCGTTCTTGTCAGGGGTTGCCGGCGGGGCCGGCGGGCGGCGGGATTTTACTGAGGACGAGAATGATTCGCAATAAAATTCGCGCCCGTGCCGGCCCGGCTGGCCTTAGACTCCGGCTGACCACACGGGGGAGCGTCATCCATGGAATTCCTGATCGGCATCATCTTCGTCGCAGGCGTGATCCTGCTCATCAAGGCCGTGCGCATGGTGCCGCAGGGCTTCGAATGGACGGTCGAACGCTTCGGCAAGTACACCCACACCCTCGACCCGGGCCTGCACCTTCTGGTGCCGGTGGTCCAGGCGGTCGGCCGCAAGATCAACATGATGGAGCAGGTGCTCGACGTGCCCAGCCAGGACGTGATCACCAAGGACAACGCGGTGGTGAAGGTCGACGGCGTGGTGTTCTTCCAGGTGCTCGACGCCGCCAAGGCCGCCTACGAGGTCTCCAACCTCGAGGTCGCCACCATCGCCCTGGTGCAGACCAACATCCGCACCGTGATCGGCTCGATGGACCTGGACGAGTCGCTGAGCCAGCGCGAGACCATCAACGCCCAACTGCTGAGCGTGGTCGACCAGGCCACCAACCCCTGGGGCATCAAGGTCACCCGCATCGAGATCCGCGACATCCAGCCGCCGCGCGACCTGGTCGACGCGATGGCCCGTCAGATGAAGGCCGAGCGCGAGAAGCGCGCCAACATCCTGGAGGCCGAGGGCCTGCGCGCGGCGGAGATCCTGCGCGCCGAGGGCGAGAAGCAGGCAGCGATCCTGGAGGCCGAGGGCCAGCGCGAGGCCGCGTTCCGCGAGGCCGAGGCCCGCGAGCGCCTGGCCGAGGCCGAGGCCAACGCCACGCGCATGGTTTCCGACGCCATCGCGGCCGGCAACGTGCAGGCCATCAACTACTTCGTCGCGCAGAAGTACATCGAGGCCTTCAAGGCCCTGGCCCAGGCGCCGAACCAGAAGTTCGTGATGATGCCGATGGAGTCGAGCGGCATCATCGGCTCGCTGGGCGGCATCGCCGAACTGGCCAGGGAGAGCCTGGGCCTGCAGGGCGCCAAGGCGGCCGCCAAGCCGGCGCCGCAGCCGCCGCGCGTGGGGGGCTGAGCCATGCGCGCCGAACTGATCGTCTGGGCCGGCCTCGCGCTGGCGCTGATCGCCGCCGAGGCGCTGGCGCCGGGCGTGTTCCTGCTGTGGATGGGGTTCGCGGCGGCGGCGGTGTTCGTTCTGCTGCTGGTGTTCGACCTGGCGCCGGTCTGGCAGGCGGTGGCCTTCGTGCTGCTGAGCTTCGCCTCGATCGGCGTCTACATGGCCTTCTTCCGCAAGCGCGAGAAGCCCAGCGACCAGCCCCTGCTCAACCGCCGCAGCGAGCAGCTGGTGGGGCAGGTGTTCCACCTCGAGCAGGCCATCGTCGACGGCCGCGGCCGGGTCAAGGTCGGCGACGCGCTCTGGGCCGTGGAGGGCGAGGACCTGCCCGCCGGCGCCCGCGTGCGCGTGGTGTCGGCGCACAACATGGCCCTGCAGGTGCGCGCCATCGACTGAATGGCGGCGGCCCGGAAAGCACCGGGCCGCTTGTTTTACAAGTGAGAACTATTATCATCTGGCAGTCCCCCTGCCGGAGCACGCCATGTCCCGCCCGCTGATCGCCCTGCTGCTCGCCAGCCTGTTCGCACCCGCGCTGCAGGCGGCCGAACTGGTCGTCTACACCGAGCGCCGCGAGCCGCTGGTCAAGCCGCTGTTCGAGCGCTACGAGCGCGAGACCGGCACCCGGGTGCGGGTGCTCTCCGACGGCGCGCCGGTGCTGATCGAGCGCCTCGCCGCCGAAGGCGCCAACACCCGCGCCGACGTCTTCATGGCGGTCGACGCCGGCAACCTGTGGCAGGCGGCCGAGCGCGGCCTGCTGGCGCCGCTGGCTTCGCCGGCGCTCGAGGCCGCCATCCCGGCCCACCTGCGCGACCCGCAGGGGCGCTGGTTCGCGCTGTCGCAGCGCGCCCGCACCCTCGTGTATTCCACCGCGCGCGTGCAGCCCTCGTCGCTGTCGGGCTACGAGGACCTCGCCGACCCGCGCTGGAAGGGCAGGCTGTGCCTGCGCTCGTCCAAGAAGGTCTACAACCAGTCGCTGGTGGCGACGATGATCGAGCGCCTGGGCGCCGATCGCACCGAGGCCATCGTGCGCGGCTGGGTGGCCAACCTCGCCACCGCGCCCTTCGCCGACGATACCCAGCTGGCCAGGGCCATCGCCGCCGGCCAGTGCGACGTGGGCATCATCAACACCTACTACCTGGGTCGCCTGCAGGCCGAGGATCCGTCCTTCCCGGTGCAGGTGTTCTGGGCCGACCAGGACGGTGCCGGTACGCACGTGAACGTCTCGGGCGCGGGCGTGGTCGCGGCCTCGAAGAACAAGGCGGCGGCCCAGGCTTTCCTGGAATGGCTGGCCTCGGAAGGCGTGCAGGCCGACTTCGCCAGCGTCAACTACGAGATCCCGGCGCGCGAGGGCACCGCGCTCGATCCGGTGGTCGCGGCCTGGGGGCCGTTCAAGGCCGACCAGGTCAACGTGACCGTCGCCGGCCAGCGCCAGGCCGAGGCCGTGCGCCTGATGGACCGCGCCGGCTGGCGCTGAGCGGGTGAGCGAACTCGCGGCCAATCCGGTTCGCTGGCCGCGGTGGCTCGCCTGGGCGCTGGCCGCGCCGATGGTGCTGCCGGCGCTGTGGCTGGCCAGCGCTTTCGGCCAGCCGCAGCCCGAGGTCTGGCCGCACTTGTTCGGGCAGGTGCTGCCGCTCGCGTTGCGCAACACCGTGGCGCTGCTGCTCGGCGTCGGCCTGCTGGCCCTGGTGCTGGGCGTGGGTTTCGCCTGGGCCAGTGCGCGCTTCGAGTGGCCGGGCCGGCGCCTGTTCGACTGGCTGCTGGTGCTGCCGCTGGCGCTGCCGGGTTACGTGGTCGCCTTCGCCTACGTCGGCCTGGCCGATTACGCCGGCCCGCTGCAGTCGGCCTGGCGCGCGCTGGGCGGGGCGCCGGCGGCGTTCCCCGAGCTGCGCAGCGTGCCCGGTGCATCGCTGGTGCTGTCGCTGGTGCTCTATCCCTATGTGTTCCTGATCGTGCGCGCGGCCTTCCTGCGCCAGGGCAGCGCGGCCATGGACGCCGCGCGCTCGCTCGGACGCGGGCCGCTTTCGGCCTTCTTCGGCGCCGCGCTGCCGATGGCGCGGCCGGCCTGGGTGGCCGGCCTGGGCCTGGTGCTGCTCGAGGCGCTGGCGGACTTCGGCGCGGTCACCATCCTCGGCGTCGACACGCTCAGTACCGCCATCTACAAGGCCTGGTTCGGGCTCTATTCGCTGCCCGCCGCCGCGCAGCTCGCCTTCGGGCTGGTGTGCGTGGTGGCGCTGGTGTTGCTGCTCGAGCGCCTCGGCCGCGGGCGCGCGCGCCACGCCAGCCGGCAACTGGTTCCGCCGCCGCGCCGGCGGCTGGCGGGCTGGCGGGGCTGGAGCGTGACGCTGGCGGCGGCGCTCGTGGTGCTGCTCGGTTTCGGCGTGCCGCTGGCGCAGCTGCTGGCCTGGTCCTGGCAGGCGCGCGCGAGCCTGCCCGAGGTGGGCGACGCCGCGCTCAACACGGCATTGCTCGGCGCCATGGCCGCGCTGGCGGTGCTGGGCCTGGCGCTGCTGTTCGCGCTGCTGGCCCGGCGCAGCGGCGGCGACCGCCGCGTGCGCGCGGCGGGTTTCGTCGCCGGCCTCGGTTATGCCGTGCCGGGCACGGTGCTGGCGGTGGGCGCGATGTGGCTGCTGGTGGCGGCCGAGCGGGCGGCGCCCTGGCTGGCGGCGCTGGCCCTGAGCTCTTCGCTGCTGGCGGTGCTGCTGGCGCTGTGCGCGCGTTTTTTCCGGGTCGGGCACGAGTCCGTGGACGCCGCCTTCGAGACGCTGCGGCCCTCGCTGCTTGATTCGGCGCGCCTGCTCGGCGCCTCGCCCTGGCAGCGTTTCACCCGGGTTGCGCTGCCCCTGCTCAGGCCGGGCGTGGTGGCGGCGGGCCTGCTGGTGTTCGTGGAGGTGGTCAAGGAACTGCCGGCGACCCTGATGCTGCGGCCTTTCGGCTGGGACACCCTGGCCGTGCGCATCCACGCCTACACCAGCGAGGGCCTGTGGGCCGAGGCGGCCTGGCCGGCACTGTGGCTGTGCCTGGTCGGCCTGCTTCCGGTGTGGTGGCTCGTCCGCCAGCAGAAGTAAGGAACTTCTTGCGATAATGGCGGCTTTCCCGGGCCAGCAGGGCAGGCGATGAGCAAGAAGACGATCCTCAACGAGACCCATCGCGCGCTTGGCGCGAAGATGGTGGACTTCGGCGGCTGGGACATGCCGATCAACTACGGCTCCCAGATCGAGGAGCACCACGCGGTGCGCCGCGACGCCGGCATGTTCGACGTCTCGCACATGACCGTGCTCGACCTGCGCGGCGACCAGGTGCGTCCCTTCCTGCGCAAGCTGGTGGCCAACTCGGTCGACAAGCTCAAGGTGACGGGCAAGGCGCTCTACGCCTGCATGCTCGACGAGCAGGGCGGCGTGGTCGACGACCTGATCATCTATTACATGGCCGAGGACTTCTTCCGCCTGGTCGTCAACGCCGGCACCCGCGACAAGGACCTGGCCTGGATCAGCGCCCGGGCCCAGCCGTTCGCCGTCTCGGTCAGCGAGCGCCGCGACCTGGCCATCATCGCCGTGCAGGGCCCGGAGGCCCGCGCGAAGGTGCTGGGCCTGCTGTCGCCGGAGGCCGCCGACGCGGCGGGCAAGCTCGGCAAGTTCACCGCCTGCGAGGCCGATGGCCTGTTCGTGGCGCGCACGGGCTACACCGGCGAGGACGGCTTCGAGGTGATGGTGCCCGAGGCGATGGCCGTGGACTTCTGGAACCGCCTGCTCGCCGCCGGCGTGAAGCCCGCCGGCCTGGGTGCGCGCGACACGCTGCGCCTCGAGGCCGGCATGGCGCTCTACGGTCAGGACATGGACGAGTCGGCCACGCCCTACGAGGCCGGCCTGGCCTGGACCGTTTCGCTCGACGAGGGCCGCGACTTCATCGGCCGCGCCGCGCTCGAGGCGCAGAAGGCCGCCGGCACCGCCCGCCGCATGGTCGGCCTGGTGATGGACGAGAAGGGCGTGCTGCGCCACGGCCAGGTCGTGTACACCGCGGCCGGCGAGGGCGAGATCCTGTCGGGCACGTTCTCGCCGACCCTGGGCAAGGCCATCGCGCTGGCGCGCGTGCCGGCCGGCGAACTGGGCGCGGTCGAGGTCGACATCCGCGGCAAGCGCCTGCCGGTGCGGGTGGTGAAGTACCCGTTCGTGCGCGACGGCGCCGCCCAGCCCGGCGTGCTTGCCTGATCCGGTCCGGCCGGGTGCCTGTGCGCCCCGGCCGCGTATTACACTAGCGGCACCCCAGCCGCCCCCCAGAAACAGAGGCCCAAGATGAGCGAGATTCCCGGCGACCTGAAGTTCCTCAAGTCCCACGAGTGGGCCCGAGTCGAAGACAACGGCCGCGTCACCGTCGGCATTTCCGACCACGCCCAGGGCCTGCTCGGCGACCTGGTCTACGTCGAGCTGCCCAACGTCGGCGACACCGTCGACCAGGGCGGCGCCACCGCCGTGGTCGAGTCGGTCAAGGCCGCCTCCGACGTCTATTCGCCGGTGGCCGGCACCATCGTCGAGGTCAACTCGGCGCTGTCGGACAAGCCCGAGACCATCAACGAGGACGCCTTCGGCGAAGGCTGGCTGTTCGTGGTCGAGCCGTCCGAGCCGGACCAGCTCAACGAGCTGCTTTCGCCGGACGACTACGCCCAGCTGCTCGAGGACGAAGGCCACTGACGCCTTCGCCGCGAAATGCATCCGACGGCCGCCTCCGGGCGGCCGTTTTTTTTCGCGCGCCTGCCGAAACCGTCGCGCAGTTTCCGCGCACTTTGGCATTTTGCGGTGCGAAAAAGCCGCCGGCGGGCATGCCTTCGAGCGGTCCGCGGAGCCGCCGCCGGGACCATCGCGGGAACGTCGCCGGAAGCCGGCGAGGGTGCGCGCGGCGAAGTTGCGACGCGACGTGCGCGATGCGTGCGAGGCCTTTTTCCCGGTGTTTTCTTCGATCGCTGTTTTCTTCGCCTTCCCGGGCGAAGTCGCGGACACGGACGCGAGCCGACCGACGGCGGTCGAACGCGGCGCCAAGCGCTTGAAATTTTTTCGTCGAAGTTGTTGACATCGGAAAATCCCGTGATTAGCTTTCGCCCAGCAGTTGTCAACCGCGGAAGCGAGTGATCAGGAACGCGCCGACAAATCGAGTCGCCAAACCGAACTCCACCCCGGAACTCAAGACGGTGGGTCAGGGCAAACATCCCTCTGCGAAAAGCGACCCGACATTCCGCTGCACCCTTTCCCATGACGCCCGGTCCGGTCTCGGTCCGGGCGTTCGTGTTTCCGGCGCCGCCCCGCGCCGGCAAGAATCCGACCGCCACGGCATGACCGTGGTGGCGGTTCGCCACGGGACCGATCCCGTGGCGGTGCCTTTGTGACTGGGCAGTCCAAAAGCCAACTGACGAGGAGTTGACCATGGCTACGAAGAAAGCTGCGAAGAAACCGGCCAAGAAGGCCGTGAAAGCCAAGAAGACCGTGAAGAAGGCCGTCAAGGCCGTCAAGAAGGCCGTGAAGAAGGTGGCCAAGAAGGCCGCGGCCAAGAAGAAGGTCGCCAAGAAGACCGTGAAGAAGGCCGCCAAGAAGGTAGCCAAGAAGCCGGCGAAGAAGACCGCCAAGAAGGCTGCCAAGAAGGTCGCCAAGAAGAAGGTCGCCAAGAAGGCCGCCAAGAAGAAGGTAGCCAAGAAGGTTGCCAAGAAGCCGGCCGCCAAGAAGGCCGCCAAGAAGAAGGTAGCCAAGAAGGCTGCCAAGAAGCCGGCCGCCAAGAAGGCTGCCAAGAAGCCGGCTGCCAAGAAGAAGGCTGCGCGCAAGCCGGCCGCCAAGAAGCCGGCTCCGATGCCGGCCGCCCCGGTTGCCCCCGCGCTGTAATAAGCGGGACGCGACAAGCGTCAAAGCTGGGCTCTCTCCCCGTGTTGCCCAGGCGGGGAGGGAGACTTTCCAAAGGCACACGAGACGCCGGCATCCCGCCGGCGTTTTTGTTTTCGCGGTTCGCCGTCAGCGGCGGCGGCGGGGAGCGGGGGGCGCCAGCCAGTCCTTGCGCGGCAGGCCCAGGGCGCGGTCGAGGGTGACCGGCATCAGCCCCCAGGGCACGGTGCTCTCGCTGTTCCAGAGCACCACGATGCCGAGGTCGCGCTCGGGCAGGAAGCCGGCGAGCGCGCGATAACCCTGCACGGCGCCGCCGTGGAAGACCAGGGTGTGGCCGTCGTAGTCGTAGATGCGCCAGCCCAGGCCATAGTGCGCCGCGCGCAGGCGCTCGCCGCGCCAGCCGCTGCCGCGGATCTCGCCCGGGGTTTCAACCTGCGGCGCCTGCACCTCGGCCAGCAGCTCCGGCGGCAGCACCTCCGGCCGGTGGCCCATCTGGGCGATCAGCCACTGCGCCATGTCGCGCGCCGAGGCGTTCACGCCGGCCGCGGGCGGCACGCGGTAGTAGTTTTCCTTCGGCCGCACCGGCACCCAGGTGCCGCCGCTGCGTACGTGCGGCCGCGCCCAGCTCGGGCTCGACTCGAGTTCGCCGCGCCCGAAGGTGGCGCCGTACATGCCCAGCGGGTGGAAGATCCGCTTCTCGACCTGGGCGGCATAGAAGTCGCCGGTGCTGGCGAAGACCACGTCGCCGACCAGGCTGAAGGCGATGTTCTGGTAGGCGTAGCACTCGCCCGGGCTGCAGGTGAGCGGCGCCTCGGCCAGCTTGCCGGCCAGCAGCGGGTAGGGCTGGTCGGCCTCGAGGTCGCGATCGAAGGTGTTGTAGGCCAGCCCGACCTGGTGGCTGAGGATCTGGCGCACCGAGATCCGGCTCGCCGCCTGGCCGTCGCGCAGGGTGAAGGTGGGCAGCTGGTTGACGATCGGGGCGTCCCAGTCCATCGCGCCCTCGCGCACCAGCATCGCGCTGAGCGTGCCGGCGAAGGCCTTGGACAGCGACGCGACCCGGAAGGCGGTGTCCGGCGTCACCGGCTCGAGCAGCTTGCTGTCGACCACGCCGTAGCCGCGCAGGGAGATCACCTTGCCGTCCTCGACGATCGCCATGGCCAGGCCCGGGATGCGCGCGCGCGCCACCATCTGCTCGGCGATGCGCTCGATCTCGAGCGCCTCCTGGCTGAAGTCCTTGCGCGGGTCGGGATTGGCCGCGGCGAGGCCGGCGACGGCCAGCAGCGACACGGCGACGAGGCGGGCGGGCAGGCGGGTGGGCTTGGCTTTCTTGCGTGGCATGGCCGACGTATGCTTGGCGAACAGGGCCATTCTAGCGCGGTATGCGCGCGGGCCCTTCACAGGGGAGATCCACGATGATTACCGGTCTTGTCGTCTTGCTGGTGCTTGGCGCCGTCGTGCTGTTCTGGGGCGTGGGCATCTACAACGGCCTGGTGACCGCCAGGAACGCCTTCAAGAATGCATTCGCGCAGATCGACGTGCAGCTCACCCGGCGCTACGACCTGATCCCGAACCTGGTCGAGATCGCCAAGGGCTACCTCAAGCACGAGCGCGAGACCCTCGAGGCCGTCATCCAGGCCCGCGCCGCCGCCGTCAGCGGCCTGGCCGCGGCCAAGGCCCGCCCGGGCGACGACGCCGCCATGGCCCAGCTCGGCGCCGCCGAGTCCGGCCTGGCCGGTGCGCTCGGCCGCCTGATGATGGTGGCCGAGGCCTACCCGGACCTGAAGGCCAACCAGAACATGATGCAGCTCAGCGAGGAACTCACCTCCACCGAGAATCGCATCGCCTTCGCCCGCCAGGCCTACAACGACTCGGTGATGACCTACAACAACAAGCGCGAGGTGTTCCCCTCGAACATCGTCGCGGGCATGTTCAGCTTCGCCCACGCCGCGCTGCTCGAGATCACCGAGCCGGCCAGGCGCGAGGCGCCCAAGGTCAGCTTCTAGGCGTGAACTTCTTCGCCCGGCAGGACCAGGCACGGCGCCAGTCGCGCCGGTTGGTCATCCTGTTCGCGCTGGCCGTGGCCGCCATCGTGGTGGCGGTGGACCTGGTGTTCCTGCTGTTCTTCGGCGGCATGGGCACGGCCACCGACCCCGGCGCGCTGGTGCTGGGGCTGGCCATGGCCAGCCTGCTCACCCTGGGCATCATCGGCATCGGTTCGATGTACCGCCTGGCCAGCCTGCGCCAGGGCGGTGCCGCGGTCGCCACCGGACTCGGCGGCACGCCGGTGCCTGGCGACACCCACGACTTCCACTATCGGCGCCTGCGCAACGTGGTCGAGGAAATCGCCATCGCCTCGGGCGTGCCGGTGCCGCAGCTGTTCGTGCTCGAGCACGAGCCGGGCATCAACGCCTTCGCCGCCGGCTACGCCCCGGCCGACGCCGCCATCGCGGTCACCCGCGGCGCGCTCGACAGGCTCAACCGCGACGAGCTGCAGGGCGTCATCGCCCACGAATTCAGCCACGTTCTCAACGGCGACATGCGCCTGAACATCCGCCTGATGGGCGTGCTGTTCGGCATCCTCGTGCTGGCCGTGGTCGGCAGGAAGATCCTGCTCCATGGCCGCGGCGCGCGCGGCAAGGACGGCGCGCCGCTGCTGCTGGCGGCCCTGGCGCTGATGGTGGTCGGCTACATCGGGCTGTTCTTCGGCCGCCTGATCAAGGCCGGCGTCAGCCGCCAGCGCGAGTACCTGGCCGACGCCTCGGCCGTGCAGTTCACCCGCCAGACCAAGGGCCTGGCCGGCGCGCTCAAGAAGATCGTCGGCCTGCCCGACGGCTCGAAGCTCGGCAACGCCGACACCGAGGAAGTGGCGCACATGCTGTTCGGCGACGGCGTCGGCTTCTCCTCGCTGTTCGCCACCCACCCGCCGGTGGTCGAGCGCATCCGGGCGCTGGAGCCTTCGTTCCGGCCTTCGATGGTGGCCGACCTGCAGGCGCGCTGGCAGCTGCACCCGCCCTCGGGCCTGGACGAGGACCTGGCGATGGGCCTGGTGGCCGAGCCGCCGCCGCTGCCGGGCGAAGTCGCCGAGCTGGTGGTGTCGCCTCCGATGGTGGTGGCCCAGGTGGGCACGCCGCGGACCGACGACTACGTGCGCGCCGGGGCCCTCCTGGGCGCCATCCCCGAGAACCTGCGCGCGGCCGCGCATGATCGCGAGGAAGTCGTGCCCCTGCTCCTGGGCCTGCTGATGGCCGGGCCGGGCGAGGTGCGCGAGCGCCAGCAGTTCGAGCTGGCGGCACGGCACGACGAGCGCCAGGCGCGCCAGGCGCTCGACTACGCCGAGCGGCTGGCCGAACTGCCGCGCCTGCTGCACCTGCCGCTGGCCGGGATGGCCATGCCGGCGCTGTGCAAGCGCCCGCGGCCCGAGCTGGAACGATTCATGGACAGCTGCTTCGCGCTGAGCCACGCCGATGGCCGTATCAGTCTGTTCGAATACTGCCTGGGCCGGCTGCTGCGGGTGCAGGTGCGCGATGCGCTCGACCCGGCGCGTGCCTGGGTGCCGGGCCATCGCCACCTGTCGCGCTGCGCGCCGCACGCGGTGAACCTGATGGCGGTGCTGGCGCAGGCGGGCCACGCAGACCCGGGCGCGGCGATGCGCGCCTACCTGGCCGGCATGGCGCGGGTGTTCCCGCGGCTCGATTCGCCCTACCGGCCGCCCGCGGACCCGCACCGGGCGCTGGACGAGGCCTGGCCGGTGCTCGACGAACTCGAGCCGATCGGCAAGGAGCTGCTGCTCGAGGGGCTGGTGGCGGCGGTCAGCCACGACGGCCGCATGAGCGTGGCCGAGGCCGAGTTGCTGCGGGTGGCCTGCGCCTGCCTGCACTGCCCGCTGCCGCCGATGCTCGAGCACTGAGGCACCCGGCGCGCCGGGGCCCCGCGCGCGGCCTGGCTCAGGCGGCCAGGCCCCGGATCAGGTCGGCGGCGCGCTCGGCGATCATCATGGTCGGGGCATTGGTGTTGCCGCCCACCAGGCGCGGCATCACCGAAGCGTCCACCACGCGAAGCCCGGCCACGCCCTTCACGCGCAGCTGCGGGTCGACCACGGTGTCCGGGTCGCCGGCGCTGCCCATGCGGCAGGTGCCGACCGGGTGGTAGATCGACTCGGCCTTGCGCCGGATGAACTCGATGATGCCGGCTTCGTCGCGCACGTCGGGGCCGGGGAAGACCTCTTCGCCGCGGTAGGGCGCGAAGGCCGGCTGGGCCAGGATTTCGCGGCCCAGGCGCAGCGCCTCCACCAGCACCTTCAGGTCGTAGCCCTCGGCATCGCTAAGGTAGGCGGCCTCGATGCGCGGCTTGTCGGCCGGGTTGGCGCTGGCCAGCGTGAGACGGCCGCGGCTGCGCGGGCGCAGGCCGCAGGCGTGCAGGGTGTAGCCGCTGCCGGGCATGCGGTTGCGGCCGTGGTCGTCGAGCTGGGCGGGCACGAAGTGGAACTGCAGGTCCGGCCGCTCGTCCTCGGCCAGGTGGCTGCGCAGGAAACCGCCGCTCTCGGCGATGTTGCTGGCGCCCGGGCCGCGCCGGCCCATCAGGTAGTACTGGAAGGCCACCGCCGCGTCGCTGGCGGTGTCGTAGCTCAGCCCCTGCGTGCAGCGCTGCAGGGTGCAGATGTCGAGGTGGTCGTGCAGGTTGGCGCCGACGCCGGGCAGGTCGGCCAGCACGCCGATGCCATGGCGACGCAGTTCCCCGGCCGGGCCGATGCCCGAAAGCATCAGCAGCTGCGGCGAGTTGATGGCGCCGCCGCAGAGGATCACCTCGCGCGCGGCCACCTCGCAGTAGGCCTTGCGGCCGACCGTGTAGACCACGCCGGTGGCGCGGGCCTGGTCGAAGGTGACGCGGCTGGCGCGGGCGCCCGTGATCACCTTGAGGTTGGCGCGCCGGCGCACCGGCGCCAGGTAGGCGGCGGCGCTGGAACAGCGGGCGCCGTCGCGGGTGGTGGTCTGGTACCAGCCGAAGCCGTCCTGGCGCGGGCCGTTGAAATCGTCGCTGCGCGCGTGGCCGGCCTGGGCGGCGGCCTCGAGGAAGACTTCCGACAGCGGGTTGCGGTGGCGCGGGTCGGACACGCCCAGCGGGCCGTCGCCCCCGTGCAGTTCGCTGGCGCCGCGCTGGTTGCCCTCGCTGCGCTTGAAGTAGCCGAGCACGTTGGACCACTGCCAGCCTTCGGCGCCCAGCGTCGCCCACTCGTCGTAGTCGCGGGCGTGGCCGCGGATGTAGCACATGGCGTTGATCGAGCTCGAGCCGCCCAGCACTTTGCCGCGCGGCCACCACAGCTCGCGGCCGCCGAGCTCCGGCTCCGGCGCGGTGTTGTAGTCCCAGTTCACGCCCTTCTTTCCGACCAGCTTTGCCAGGCCCGCGGGCATGTGGATGAAGGGGTGCCAGTCGCTGGGGCCGGCCTCGAGCAGCAGGACGCGGCAATCCGGGTCCTCGCTGAGCCGGTTGGCCAGCACGCAGCCCGCGGAGCCCGCACCCACGATGATGTAGTCGTACACGCGATCTGCTTCTTTTCGATGACGCCCCGAGGCTAGGCGCCCGTTCTAGAGCAAACACTCGGCGCAGCGGTCCGGTTGCGCGAACCGTGGACAGCATCACTTCCCTGCCGTACCCCGGGTGGCGGCCCGGGGCCGGGTTGGCTATCGTGCGCCCACCTTCAGCGGATCCCCGATGCCCCAGGCCCCGACCACCGCCGGCCATTTCGACCACCTGCGCGGCGCGCTGCGGGAGTTCCCGCCGCTGTTGTGGTCCTTCCTGTACTTCTTCTTCCTGCTCACCGGCTATTACGTGCTGCGGCCGGTGCGCGACGCCATGGGCGCCGCCAACGACCCGGCGGCGGTGTTCCCGCTGGCGATGGTGGATTGGTTCGCCGCGCGCGGCATCGCCCTGGGCGACTACCAGCTGCAGGTGCTGTTCACCGGCACCTTCCTGTCGATGCTGGTGCTGCAGCCGGTCTATGGCGCACTGGTGGCGCGGTTCCCGCGCCGGCTGTTCCTGCCGGTGGTGTACCTGGCCTTCGTCGCCTGCCTGGTGGGCTTCTACTTCGCTTTCCAGGCCCAGCTGCCCGGGCGCGGCGGCCTGTTCTTCGTCTGGGTGGCGGTGTTCAACCTGTTCGCGGTGTCGGTGTTCTGGAGCTTCATGGCCGACATCTACACCGATCCCCAGGCACGCCGCCTGTACGGCTTCATCGCGGCCGGCGGCACGCTCGGCGGCCTGCTGGGCCCGGAGATCACCTCGCGCCTGGTCGGGCAGCTGGGCGTAGGCAACATGCTGCTGGTGTCGGCGGCGTTCCTGGGCCTGTGCCTGGTGTGCATCCTCAAGCTCGGGCCGTGGGCGCGCGCCCGCGAGCGCCAGGCCGGCCTGGCCGGCGGCGAGGAGGCCATGGGCGGGCGGGTGCTCGAGGGCCTGCGCCGCATCGCCACCGAACCGCTGCTGCTGGCCTTCGCCCTGCTGATGTTCTTCGGCGTCGGCGTCGGCACGCTGCTCTACAACGAACAGAACGCCATCGTCCGGGCCATGACCCTGGGCAACCCGGCCGCGGCCGAGCAGGCCACCGCCTTCTATTCGATGCTCGACAAGTGGGTGAACTGGCTGGTGCTGGTGCTGCAGGTGCTGGTGACCCGCGCGGTGCTGGTGCGCTGGGGCGTGGCGCCGCTGCTGCTGGGCCCGGCGTTGCTGATCGTGGCCGGTTACTGCGTGCTCTGGGCCACGCCGCTGCCAATGCTGGTGGCGATCGTGCAGGTGGGCACGCGCGCCTCCGAGTTCGCCCTGGCCAAGCCGGCCCGCGAGACCATCTACACCCGCGTCGACCGCGAGGCCCGCTACAAGGCCAAGGCGGCGATCGACACCGTCGTCTACCGCGGCGGCGACCTGGCCTTCGCCTGGCTCCACAAGCCGCTGGCCACCTTCGGCTCGTCGCTGGTGTTCGGGGTCGGGGTGCTGGTGGCCGCCGGCATGACCTTCGGGGCTTGGAAACTGGTGCGCGAACAGGCCAAGTTGCCGCCTGACTCCCGCTGAGGCCGCCCATGGCCCGCATCCGCCGCCTGCTGGCCACTGCCCTGGTCTGTCTGCTCGCGCTCGCCGGCCCCGCCGGCGCGCTCGAAGTACGGGTCGACCCACGCGTCGAGTTCACGGCGGTGATGTGCCGGCTGGCCGGCTTCGAGGAGTTCCAGGGCCCGGGCTTCGCCGACTACGACGCGGCGGTGGACGCGCATTTCGGGCCGTTCCGCGACCATCCGGCCGTGGCCGAGGTCCGCGCCCTGCGCGAACAGGTGCGGCTGGGTTACAACATGCCCGCCGGGCTGGCCATCGCCACCGGCGAGGGCGACTGGACGCTGCGGCTGCCGGCTGGCGTGCCGGCCAACGGCCTCGATGCGCGCTGGACGCCGGAAGCCGCGGAGCGGTTCCTGGCGGCTGCCCGCGCGCTGTGGACGGACAGCCAGGCCGCCGGTTTCTTCGAACGCCAGCGCCCCTTCCACCGGCAGGTGGAAGCGTCGCTGCGCGCCGACCTGGACTCACGCCTCGACAGGGGCTGGTTCGAGCGCCAGCACGGCGCCTCCGTGGGCCGCCGGTTCGCCGTGGTGCCGGGACTGCTCAACGGCCCGCACAGCTATGGCACGCACCTGGTGCTGCCCGACGGCCGGGTCGAGGCTTTCGCCATCCTCGGCACGCCGCCGCACGAGGCCGGCCAGGCGCCCTCGTATCCGGCCGACCAGGCCGCCAGCCTGCTGGTGCACGAGGTCCACCATCCTTACGTCAATCCGTGGGTGGCCGCGAACGCCGATCGCCTGGCGGCCGGCGGGCAGGCGCTCTACGGGACCGTCGAGGAGGCGATGGTGGCCGCGAGTTACGGCCGCTGGGACTACATGCTCAACGAGACCCTGGTGCGCGCCCAGGTGCTGCGCTACTACCGCAGCCGCGGCGCCATGCCGGGCTACTGGCGCAACCTGCAGGATGACCGCGCCCGCGGCTTCGCCTGGGTCGATGCGCTGGCCGACGCGATCGACGCGGCGGTCGGCGAGGGAGAGCTGCGGCTCGAGTTCGATCGCGAGATGGGCGGCTCGGTGGCGATCGCCGGCGACGTGCCCGACGTGGTCGGCGCCCCGCGCTGGGAGCAGGGCGGTCGCGTGCTGGTGGTGCCGGTGCGCTTCGAGGCCGGGCGCAGCCACGCGCTGCGCCTCAACGACGAGCAGGCGCCGGGCAAGGGCTTCGCCGGCAAGGACGGCCAGTGGCTGGTGCCGCGGGCCTGGCGCTTCCGCGTCAGTGGCCAGGCGCCCGCCGCGGACTGACGGCGCGTCGTGAAGGCGGCCTTGGCGTCGCCTGCGCTACCCTATGGGCATCGCCAACCGGGAGCCCGAACATGAAAGTCAAAGCCGCCGTCGCGCACCAGGCCGGCAAGCCGCTGACCATCGAAACCGTCGACCTCGAGGGCCCGCGCTTCGGCGAGGTGCTGGTCGAGATCAAGGCCACCGGCGTCTGCCATACCGACGAATTCACGCTTTCGGGCGCCGACCCGGAGGGCCTGTTCCCGGCCATCCTC
Organism: Arenimonas caeni; assembly: GCF_003024235.1. Classification (GTDB taxonomy): domain Bacteria; phylum Pseudomonadota; class Gammaproteobacteria; order Xanthomonadales; family Xanthomonadaceae; genus Arenimonas; species Arenimonas caeni. The sequence continues at coordinate 263,600 of NZ_KZ679086.1, forward strand.
GGCCACGAGGGCGCGGGCGTGGTGGTGGACGTGGGCCCGGGCGTGACGACGCTCAAGAAGGGCGACCACGTCATCCCGCTCTACACGCCCGAATGCCGGCAGTGCGAGTACTGCCTCAACCCCAAGACCAACCTCTGCCAGGCCATCCGCTCGACCCAGGGCCAGGGCCTGATGCCCGACGGCAGCAGCCGCTTCAGCCTCGACGGCAAGCCGGTGCTGCACTACATGGGCACGTCCACCTTCGCCCAGTACACCGTGGTGCCGGAGATCGCGCTGGCGAAGATCCGCGAGGACGCGCCCTTCGACAAGGTCTGCTACATCGGCTGCGGCGTCACCACCGGCATCGGCGCGGTGATCTTCACCGCCAAGGTGGAGGTGGGCAGCAAGGCGGTGGTGTTCGGCCTGGGCGGCATCGGCCTGAACGTGATCCAGGGCCTGCGCCTGGCCGGCGCCGACATGATCGTGGGCGTCGACCTCAACCCGGCCCGCGAAGCCATGGCGCGCAAGTTCGGCATGACCCACTTCGTCAATCCGTCGGAAGTGGAAGGCGACCTGGTGCCCTACCTGGTGTCGCTGACCAAGGGCGGCGCGGACTATACGTTCGAGTGCATCGGCAACGTCAAGGTGATGCGCCAGGCGCTCGAGTGCGCGCACAAGGGCTGGGGCACCAGCGTGATCATCGGCGTGGCCCCGGCCGGCGCCGAGATCAGCACGCGGCCCTTCCAGCTGGTGACCGGCCGTAACTGGCGCGGCAGTGCCTTCGGCGGCGCCCGCGGCCGCACCGACGTGCCGAAGATCGTCGACTGGTACATGGAGGGCAAGATCGACATCGATTCGCTGATCACCCACACCATGCCGCTGGAGAAGATCAACGATGCCTTCGACCTGATGCACCGCGGCGAATCGATCCGCAGCGTGGTGGTGTACTGAGATGACCATCGAGCTGCTCTCGGAGCACGGCTGCTTCGGCGGCGTGCAGGGCTTCTACCGCATGGAATCGAAAGCCTGCGGCGGGCCGATGCGCTTCGCGGTCTTCCAGCCGCCGCAGGCGCGCGAGGGCCGGGTGCCGGTGCTGTTCTACCTGGCCGGGCTGACCTGCACCGAAGAGACGGCGACGATGAAGGCCGGCGCCCAGCGCGTGGCCGCCGAGCTGGGCCTGATGCTGGTGATGCCCGACACGAGCCCGCGCGACACCGGCATCGAGGGCGCCACCGGCGACTGGGAGTTCGGCGAGGGCGCGGGCTTCTACCTCGATGCCACGCAGGCACCGTGGTCGGCGCGTTTCCGCATGGAAAGCCACGTCGTGCACGAGCTGCCTGCGCTGGTGCGCGAACACTTCCCGGCCGACCCGGGGCGCACCGGCATCACCGGGCACTCGATGGGCGGGCACGGCGCGCTGACGCTGGCGCTCAGGCATCCGCAGGTGTTCCGCAGCGTGTCGGCCTTCGCGCCGATCGTGGCGCCCAGCCAGGTGCCCTGGGGCCACAAGGCGTTCTCGCGCTACCTCGGCGAGCACCACCGCGCCTGGGCCGGGCACGACGCCTGCGAACTGGTGCGCCAGCGCCCGTTCGGCCGGCCGATCCTCGTCGACCAGGGCCTGGACGACAAATTCCTCGAGCCGCAGCTGCAGCCGGAGCGCTTCGAGGCGGCCTGCGCGGAGGCGGGGCAGGCGCTCACGCTTCGCCGCCACGCCGGCTACGACCACGGTTACTACTTCATCGCCAGCTTCATCGAGGACCACCTGCGGCACCACGCCGCGCAGCTGGCCGACTGAAGGAGGCCGCCATGTCCGCCATCGCGATCGCGCTCACCCTGCTCGTGGCCCTGCTGCACGTGGGCTTCCTGCTGCTGGAGATGGTGTTCTGGACGCGGCCGCTGGGCCGCCGGGTGTTCGGACTCGACCCGGAATTCGCCGCGCGATCGGCGAAGCTGGCGATGAACCAGGGTCTCTACAACGGCTTCCTCGTCGCCGGCCTGCTCTGGGGCCTGTGGCTGGACGCCCCCGGCATCTGCCTGTTCTTCCTGGGCTGCGTGGTGGTCGCCGGGCTGTTCGGCGCCGCCACGGTCAAGCGCTCGATCCTCTACATCCAGGCCCTGCCGGCCATCCTGGCCGCCATCGCCGTGCACTACCTCTGACCACCTGCCCCCCCCCTGTAGGAGCGCCTTCATGCGCGAAGCCCTTGGCTCTTGGCCCTTCCGGCCGGGAGCCCACCGGAGTGGCGCCGCCGCGTTGCGTGAGGGGGTGTCGTCGACACCCCTCACGCAACGCGACGTCGCTCCGACTTCAGCGGGCGGCCTTCTGGGGCGAGGCACGGTGGCAAGTTTGAAGAGCCAAGAATCACGCACAGACGAGGCGCTGGCGTGGCGACGGTTTCGCCTGTTTTCGGCTTCTGACTTTGCTCTCCCCTCGGCCCGCGAATGTCGCGAGTCGCCAAAAGCGAACACAGCAAAAGCTTCGCGCCTGAAGGCGCTCCTGCAGGGAGCCTCGGGGGTCAGCGCCTGGGGCTGACCCACATGGTGATGACGGCGTTGAAGACTTTCTCGCCGGCGGGGTCGAAGACGTCGACGTTGACCGGGAGGTCGTAGCCGGTGTCGGCGGCGACCAGAGGCACCATCGGCGTGGCGACGCCGCGCTGCGTGCCCACGGCGCGCTTGAGATATTGCACGGTCATGCCCTTGGGGATCCAGCGCATGCCCCTGGGCAGCGAAGCGTCGGTCATCACCCCGGCGACCAGTTCGGCCAGGTTGCACAGCGCGATCGCGTGCACCGTGCCGATGTGGTTCTGCATGCGCCGCTTGTGCGGGATGGTGGCTTCGCAGCGGCCGTTCTCCAGCACCGTCAAGCGCGGCGAGACGGTGCCGAAGTAGGGCGCCTTGAAGCAGACCGCGCGGCTGAAAAGCCAGTGGCCCGCGGGCCAACGGGTGAACTTGCGGTAGAGGCGGAGCAGGGGCGTGTCCGACATGCGGTGGCTCCGGAAGAAAGAAGGGGTCGGAGGCAATTTCCCGAAGGAAATTACCTCCGACCCCAATTGGTCGTCAGGCGGCGCGGGTGGCCTGGCCGGCCTTGGGCATTTCCATGTGCAGCGAGGCGGCCTGCAGTTCGAACGGGTCGAAGTCGTCGACCGAGATCGCGTCCCAGGTCATCGTGCGCAGCTCCTCGAGCTGGGCTTTCTCCTCGGCCGTGATCCAGCCCTCGGCCACGCCCTCGGTCAGCTGCGAGGCGAAGTCGAGCGCCTCGATGTCGCTGTTCTTGAGCGCCTTGAGGAACTTGCGCTCCACCGGCTCGGCCAGGATCACCTTCGGCAGGTAGCTGTCGATGCGGCCGGCCGGGTTGTTCTCGCAGGGCGTCAGGAACACGCCCGAGGCCAGGCGGTCGCGCGCGTCGGACGGCGACATCAGCAGGGCGGCGGCGCGGCGGCCCAGGCGGTCGGACGGCAGCTGGGCGCGGCGGCCCCACGGGAACACAAGCATCCACATCAGCCAGCCGACGGGGCGGATCGGGAAGTTGCGCAGCGCGCCCGAGAGCGCCAGCTCGATCTTGTGCGCCGCGTCGTGGAAGGCGTAGGCCAGCAGCGGCTGCTCGGCGGCCGGGCGGCCCTCGTCCTCGTAGCGCTTGAGCATGGCGCTGGCGATGTAGAGCTGGCTGAGCACGTCGGCGTAGCGGCCGGAGATCTTCTCCTTGAACTTGAGCTTGCCGCCCAGGGTGAGCATCGACACGTCGGCCACCAGCGCCAGGTTGGCCGAGTAGCGGTTGAGCTTGCGGTAGTAGCGGCGGGTGTAGGCGTCGCCCGGGGCCTTGCCGATGCGCGCGCCGACCAGGCCCAGCACCCAGCTGCGCACCGCGTTGGAGATCGCGAAGCCGATGTGGCCGAACAGGCTGTGGTCGAACTCGCGCAGGCCGGCGGCCTTGTCCGGGTTCTGCGCCGCCTGCATTTCCTTGAGCACCCAGGGATGGCAGCGGATGGCGCCCTGGCCGAAGATCATCAGCGTGCGGGTCATGATGTTGGCGCCTTCGACCGTGATCGAGATCGGCGCCGCCTGCCAGCCGCGGCCCAGGTAGTTCATCGGGCCCAGGATCACGCCCTTGCCGCCGTGGATGTCCATGGCGTCGCGCGCGACCTCGCGGGCCAGTTCGGTGGCGTGGTACTTGGCGATGGCCGAGGGCACGGCGGGCTTCTCGCCGCGGTCGACGGCGGCGGCGGTGGCCTGCGACAGCGCGGCGCAGGCATAGGCGTTGCCGGCGATGCGGGCCAGGGCCTCCTCGACGCCTTCGAAGCGGCCGATCGACAGGCCGAACTGCTTGCGGATGCGGGCGTAGGCGCCGCTGACCACGGCCGCGAGCTTGGACGCGCCCGACGAGGTCGAGGGCAGGGTGATGGCGCGGCCCACGCTCAGGCACTCGACCAGCATGCGCCAGCCGGCGCCGATGTAGTCCTCGCCGCCGATCAGCTGGCTCAGCGGCAGGAACACTTCCTGGCCGCGCACCGGGCCGTTCTGGAAGGCGCAGTTGAGCGGGAAGTGGCGGCGGCCGACCTCCAGGCCCGGGGTGTCGCGCGGGATCAGCGCGAGCGTGATGCCGCGGTCGGCCTGTTCGCCCAGCAGCTTGTCCGGGTCATGCAGGCGGAAGGCCAGGCCGATGACGGTGGCCACTGGGGCCAGGGTGATGTAGCGCTTGTCGAAGGTGAGCTTGACGCCGAGCACCTTGGCGCCGTTCCACTCGCCTTCGCAGACGACGCCGAAGTCCGGCAGGGAGGTCGCGTCGGAGCCGGCGAACGGGCCGGTGAGCGCGAAGCAGGGCACCTCGCGGCCGTCGGCCAGGCGGGGCAGGTAGTAGTCCTTCTGTTCCTTCGTACCGTAGTGCAGCAGCAGCTCGGCCGGGCCCAGCGAGTTGGGCACGCCGACGGTGGAGCTGAGCGTGGCCGACACCGAGGCCAGCTTCTGGATCACCTTGTGGTGGGCGAGCGCCGAGAAGCCCAGGCCGCCGTATTCCTTCGGGATGATCATGCCGAAGAACTTGTTCTTCTTGAGGAAGTCCCACAGCTCCGGCGGCAGGTCCGCGCGCACATGGGTGACTTCCCAGTCGTTGGTCATGCGGCAGGCCTGCTCGACCGGGCCGTCGAGGAAGGCCTGCTCCTCGGCGGTGAGCTCCGGCCTGGGCTGGGCCAGCAGGGTTTCCCACTTCGGCATGCCCGAGAACAGCTCGCCCTCGAAGCCCACCGTGCCGGCGTCGAGCGCGGTCTTCTCGGTGTCCGAGAGCTTGGGCAGCATCTTCGTGTAGATGCGCAGCAGCGTGCGGGTGATCACCGCCTGGCGCAGCGGCGTGACGAGCAGCGGCAGCGTGGTGACCGCCAGCAGCGCCGCGGCGACGATCGTCGCGGTCAGGTTGGCGCCGGCCAGGCCGCAGGCCACCAGGCCGGTGGCGGCGATGGCGGCGAACACCGCCAGGCGCCATCGATGGTAGGCCGACAACAGCACGGCCAGCAGCAGGACGATAAAGGGTGCGAGGATGCTCATCGAAGATCTCCGTGGGCGGCCGCGTGGGGTTCGGCCAGGTCGGACAGGAACTGCAGCAGGGTGCCGGTGAACGCGTCGTTGTCGTCGCCGGCGACCATGTGGGTGGCGTCCGGCAGCTGCACGTGTCGCGCGTGCGGCGCCAGTTCGAGGAAGTGTTCGACGGTGCGGGCCGAGACCAGGTCGCTGCGGCCGCCGCTGACCAGCAGCACCGGCACGTCCAGCTCGCGGGTGGCGGCCTCGATCTCGGCCTGCAGGCCGTCGGTGGACGGGATGAACTCCGCCAGCAGGCGCGGGTCCCAGTGCCAGCCCAGGCGGCCGTCGTCGCGCCGCACCAGCAGGTGCGCCAGCTGCGAGGGCGTCTTGCGCTGGCGCCGATGCGGCAGGTAGGCGGCGATCTCGTCGGCGGCGTGCTCGTAGGACTCGAAGCCGTCGGGGTGCGCGGTCATGAAACCGAGGATGCGCTCGACGCCGGAGGCTTCCCAGCGCGGCGTGATGTCCACCAGCACCATGGCCGAGAAGGCGCGGGTGCGCGCCTGTGCCACCAGGCCGGTCAGGCCGCCCATCGAGGCGCCCACCAGCACCGGGCGCGGGCCGAGCGCGGCGCCGGCGCGGGCGACGTCGTCGACGAACTGGTCGCCGTGGTAGGGGCGCGAATGCGGGTTGCGGGCCGACTCGCCGTGGCCGCGCGCATCCCAGGCCAGGCTGGTGCGGCCGGCCGCGGCCAGGTGGCGCTGCGTGCCGGCCCAGGCCTGGCGGGTCTGGCCGAAGCCATGCGCCAGCACCAGGCCCGGCCCGTGGCCGGCGGTGGTGCTGGCGGCCAGGCGCAGGCCGTCGGCCGCGTCGAAGGCGCGGGGACTCAGGCCCGGGATGGCCAGGGGAGTGGCAGGATTAACCATACGGCCGAGTATGGGGTGGCATTTCCGGCGCTGTCAATACCAGCCCGTATGGTGCATCATCGCCGCATCCCTTAGACTTGGCGACCGTATGGTAACCCCCGCCAACAAGATCGAACGCCCCGCGCGCCTGAGCGCCGAGGACTGGGCGCTCGCCGCGCTCGACGTGATCGCCGAACAGGGGCTCGCGGCCGTCGCCGTCGAGCCGCTGGCGCGCCGGCTTGGCGTGACCAAGGGCAGCTTCTACTGGCATTTCCCCTCGCGTGAAGCGCTGCTGGTGGCGGCGCTCGAGCGCTGGGAGGTGATGGAGCAGGAAACCGTGTTCGGCCAGCTCGAGGCCGTGCCCGAGCCGCGCGCGCGCCTGAAGGCGCTGTTCCAGCTGGTGGCGCACGAACTCAGGCCGCACGTCATCTACAGTGAGCTGCTCAAGGCGCTCGACCACCCGGTGGTGCAGCCGGTGCTCAAGCGCGTGTCCGAGCGCCGCATGGACTACCTCACCGCCAGTTTCCGGCAGGCCGGCCTGCCCAGGCTCGAGGCGCAGAACCGCGCCCGGCTGACCTACGCCGCCTACGTGGGCTTCCTGCAGCTCTCGCTGCAGCTGGGCCAGCCGCGCCTGCACCACGACGAGTTCGAGGCCTACGTGGCCCACGTGATGGCCACGCTCATCCCGGCCTAGCGGCCAGGCGGGGTTTTTCACGGGACAGGCCCCGGCGTGGCCGATAGAATAGGCACATCTGGCTCGCGCAGCCTTGCGCGCAGCCTCCCGGTTTCCCTTCATTGGCCCCGCCAGGAGCCCGCCCCGCAATGTCCAGCAAGCTCGCCAGCCTCAACGATTGGGTTGCTTCGGTCGCCCAGCTCACCCAGCCCGACGCCATCCACTGGTGCGACGGCTCCGATGCCGAGAACGCGCGCCTGGTCGGGCTGATGCTCGCCAACGGCGATCTCATCAAGCTCAACGAGCAGACCCATCCGGACTGCTACCTGCACCGCTCCAGCCCCACCGACGTGGCGCGCGTCGAGCACCTGACCTTCGTGTGCACCACGCACCCGGCCGACGCCGGCCCGAACAACAACTGGATGGCGCCGGACGAAGCCCACGGCGAGATGGACGCGCTGTACAAGGGCTGCATGCGCGGCCGCACCATGTACGTCGTTCCCTACTGCATGGGTCCGGTGGATTCGCCGCTGTCGCGTTGCGGCGTCGAGATCACCGACTCGCCGTACGTGGTGGCCAACATGCGCATCATGACCCGCATGGGCGCGCAGGCGCTGGCGCGCATCGAGCGCGACGGCAGCTTCGTCAAGGGCCTGCACTCGGTCGGCGAGCTCGACCCGGACCGCCGCTACATCATGCACTTCCCGGAAGAGCTGATGATCCAGAGCTACGGCTCGGGTTACGGCGGCAACGCCCTGCTGGGCAAGAAGTGCCATGCGCTGCGCATCGCCAGCTACCAGGCCCGCACCGAGGGCTGGCTGGCCGAGCACATGCTGATCGTCGGCATCGAAAATCCGAAGGGCGAGACGCACTACGTCGCCGCCGCCTTCCCCTCGGCCTGCGGCAAGACCAACCTGGCCATGCTGATCCCGCCGGAGGGCTACCGCCGCGACGGCTGGAAGGTCTGGACGGTCGGCGACGACATCTGCTGGATGCACCCGGGCGCCGATGGCCGCCTGTACGCGATCAACCCGGAGGCCGGCTTCTTCGGCGTCGCCCCGGGCACCAGCGAGAAGACCAACCCCAATGCGATGGCGATGCTCAACCACGACGCCATCTTCACCAACGTCGGCATCACCGCCGACGGCCAGCCGTGGTGGGAGGGCATGAGCTCGGGCCAGCCGGTCAAGGACTGGCAGGGCCGCGACTACGACAAGTCGGTCAGCCCGGCCGCGCACCCGAACTCGCGCTTCACCGTGAGCGCGAAGCACTGCCCGAGCTACACCGCCAAGGCCGAGGATCCCGAGGGCGTGCCGATCAGCGCCATCGTCTTCGGCGGCCGCCGCGCCTCGCTGGTGCCGCTGGTGTTCGAGGCCCGCGACTGGACCCACGGCGTGCTGGTCGGTGCCGCGATGGCTTCCGAGACCACCGCCGCCGCCACCGGCGCGGTCGGCGTGGTGCGCCGCGATTCCATGGCCATGAAGCCCTTCGCCGGCTACAACTTCGGCGATTACTTCGGGCACTGGCTGTCGTTCGACAAGCCCGGCGCCAAGCTGCCGAAGATCTTCCAGGTCAACTGGTTCCGCAAGGACGCCGACGGCAAGTTCATGTGGCCCGGCTTCGGCGACAACATGCGCGTGCTCGAGTGGATGCTCAAGCGCGTCACCGGCCAGGCCGAAGCCGTCGAGACCCCGGTGGGCAACCTGCCCAAGCCGGGCGACCTCAACGTCGACGGACTGGACCTGGATCCGGCGGTGCTCGAGCAGCTGCTCACCATCGACCGGGCGGGCTGGAAGGAAGAGATGGCGCACATCGGCGAATACCTCGAAGGCTTCGGCGATCGCACGCCGGCCGCGCTGGAAGCCGAGCGGGCCAGGATCGCCGCGCAGCTGGCCTGAGCCGGCGCCACGCGCAAGACCCCGACGGGCCGGCGACATGCCGGCCCGTTGCTTTTTGCGCGCCTCTAAACCCCGGGCCACCCGACGGCATCCCAGTGGGTATGCTCAGCCTTGCCGTGAAACCCGCCCCCGCCAGCGCCGAGGCCCAGGCCGTCCGCGAGGAAGACCATGCCCTGGTCCGCGCCGCCGGCGCGGGGGACGTGCCGGCCTTCGAGCAGCTCTACCGCCGCCACGCCGCGCGGGTGTTCGCGGTGCTGCGCCGGCTCAGCGGGCAGGAGGCGCGCGCCGAGGAACTGCTGCAGGACGCTTTCGTGAAGGCCTGGCAGGCACTGCCGGGTTTCCGGTTCGAAAGCGCCTTCGGCACCTGGCTGCACCGGCTGGCGGTGAACACGGCGCTGATGGACCTGCGTTCGCGCCGCGGCGCCGAGGCGCTGGAGACCGACGACGAGGCCCTGGCCTGGCAGGCCACGCCCGACAGCGCCGGCCACCGCACCGCGCTCGGCCTCGACCTCGAGCGCGCCGTGGCCAGCCTGCCGCCGCGGGCCCGCGCGGTGCTGGTGCTCCACGACATCGAGGGCTGGAAGCACGAGGAAATCGCCGGCGAGCTGGGCATGGCCGTCGGCAGCTCCAAGGCCCAACTGCATCGCGCGCGCCAGCTGCTCAGGGCGCGCCTGGGAGAAGACCATGAATGACGAAGCCCTGCGTTTCCGCCTGCGCCAGTTGCCGCGCGAAATCGAACCGGCGCGCGACCTGTGGCCGGGCATCGCCGCCCGCCTGCCGGTGCGGCGGCCGAAGCCGCGGCGCTGGCCCACGCTGCTTACCCTGGCGGCCTGCCTTTGCCTGGCCGTGGGCGTGGCCGCCTGGCTGCGCCCGCAGGCGGCGCCCGGGCCGGGCCTGGAGGCCCGGCTGGTGCAGGCCGAGGTCGAAGCCCTGACCCGCGAGTACGAGGCCGCGCTGGCCGAACTCGCCGTCGTGCCCGTGCCCGAACCGCTGGCCCCGGCCCTGGCCACGCTCGACCAGAGCGCCGGGCAGATCCGCGAGGCCCTGGCCGAGCAGCCCGGTTCGACCCGGCTGCTCGATCAGCTCAAACGCACCTATTCACGCCGGCTGGCGCTGACCCAGCGCGCCGCCCTCGGCTGATCGCCGCCCCGATGCGTACTAATAAGGAGTCCACCATGTTCGCCCGACTGATCCTGGCCACCAGCCTCATGCTCGCCTTGCCGGCGATGGCCGACACGCCCATCGATGAAACCCGGCCGCTGGCCGCCGATGGCCGCGTGTCCATCGAAAACCTCAAGGGCGAGATCGTCGTCCGGGCCTGGGACCGCCCCGAGGTCCACGTCACCGGCACCCTGGGCGAGGGCATCGAGTCGTTCTCGGTCGCCGGCAGCGGCAGCAGCCTTTCGATCGAGGTCAAGTACCCGAAGAACGGCGGCGGCTGGTTCTCGGGTGGCAACAAGTCCGGGCCGAGCCTGCTCGAGGTGCGCATGCCGGCCACGGCCTCGCTGGACGTGGACGCGGTGAGCGCGCGGGTCGACATCGCCGGCCTCGACGGCGGCCGCCTGTCGGTGGACAACGTGAGCGGCGAAGTGCGCGTGCGCGGCAGCCGGGTCTCCGAGGCGCGCTTCGACAATGTCTCCGGCGACATCGACGCCGAGATCGACAGCCCCGACATCGCCATTGACACGGTCAGCGGCGATGTTCGCCTGGTCGGGGCCGGCGGCGGCAGCCTGGGCCTGGACACGGTCTCGGGCAGCGCCGGGGTGGAGCTTGGCGAGGTGCGCCGCGTGGTGATGGACACCGTGTCGGGCGACATCGAGCTCAGCACCCGGCTGGCGCCGGGCGGGCAGATCAGCGCCGACTCGGTGTCGGGCGGGCTGCGGCTGCGCCTGCCGGCCGACACGTCGGCCCGGCTGGCCGTCGAGACCTTCAGCGGCGGCATCAGCAGCCCGGTAGGCCAGGTCCAAACAGAACGTTACGGCCCTGGCAAGCGCCTGCAGGCCCCTCTGGGCGATGGCGATGGCGACATTCGACTGGAGGCTTTTTCCGGGGATGTGCGGGTTGAATTAACACTTAAGTGATTGATTAAAAAGGACTTGACGGCCCGGGGCGTGCAGGCGCCCCGGGCCGTTTTGCGATTGGCGTCACGTTTTTGTCTATACGGCAACTTAACCCGGTTTGCGGATCGTAAAGATTGCGTTATGCTCGGCCAGCCAAGGTGGCCACCAATGACGGTAGTCATCTTTAGGCTTTGTCCCGAACTCTAGAGTCACCATCACTCTGACGTTGGAGAGAGAGTAAATGTCCAAGACCAATCAGCTGTCCGGCGCGATCCGTTTCGCGCTTCTCGCGGCGGCCACTTCCACCTTCGCGGCCGCTCCGGCGTTTGCGCAGGAAGAGGAAGAAGCCGCTACCCTGGAAACCGTTGAAGTTACCGGTTCCCGAATCAAGCGCGCCGACATCGAGGGCGCCCTGCCCGTGACCGTCATCAGCCGTGCGCAGATCGACGCGTCGGGCGACGTCTCGGTCGCCGAGTTCCTGCGTGACACCACCTTCAACTCGACCGGTTCGTTCCGTCCGCAGTCGGGCTCCTCGGCCCAGGCTGGCGCCGAGATCAGCCTGCGCGGCCTGGGTGCCTCGCGTACCCTCGTGCTCGTCGACGGCCGTCGCGCCCCGAAGTCGCCGTTCACCGGTAACTCCGCCGACCTGAACTCGATCCCGCTGGCCGCGGTCGAGCGCATCGAAATCCTGTCCGACGGCGCCTCGGCCATCTACGGCTCCGACGCGATCGGCGGCGTGGTGAACATCATCACCCGCAAGGACTACAGCGGCGTGCAGTTCACCTACGGCATGGGCACCCCGTCCTACGAGGGTGGCGAGACCGAAGAAGCCTCGCTGATCATGGGCATCTCCGGCGACCGCGGCACCCTGCTGGCCGGCGTCGGCATGAGCAGCCGTGGCATGGTGTTCACCCGCGAGCGTCCGTGGGGCACCACCCCGGGTGCTTCGACCTACGGTAACAACTACCGTCTGCTGAACGCCGGCGAGACCGCCTACACCACCGGCTACCTGCCGGTGCCGGGTGGCTGCACCGACCCGGGCTTCTACATCAGCCCGAACAACGGTCGCTGCGTGTTCAACTTCAACCTGGTCGCCGCCGACGAGGCCGAGATCAAGAACCACTCCGCGTTCGCCCGCGGCGAGTTCGACATCAACGACAACTGGTCGACCTACCTGTCCACCACCGTGTCCCGCGTGAAGTCCTTCGGTCGTTACGCTCCGGACCTGGGCGCGCTGTACGTTCCGATCGACAGCCCGAACAACCCGACCTACGACCCGGTTGCCGGCACCGGCACCAACTCGGCGATCCTGTACCACCGCTTCGCCGCGCTGGGTAACCGCGACACCTACATCGACTCGAACGTCTACGACGTGATGTTCGGCTTCCAGGGTCGCCTGTTCGACAAGGTCGACGTCGACTTCGGCGTCCGCCAGTCGGAGTTCAAGTACTTCGAGCTGGGTCGCAACTACGTCATCCAGACGCTGGCCGAGCAGGCCATCGCCGATGGCTCGTACGACATCTTCAACCCGGGTGCCAACTCGGCCGACGTCCTGAACGGCATGAAGGCCACCATCAACCGCGAGTCCACCTGGACCACGCGTGAGGTGTTCGGTCTGGCCACCTTCGACGTCTTCGAGATGTCGGGCGGCGCCTCCATGATGGCCGTGGGCTTCGAATACCGCGACGAGGACTACAAGGATCTGTACGACTCGCTGCAGGAAGCTGGCCTGACCCCGGGCTCGGCGGGTAACTCCGCTGCCGGCGGCCGTGACATCACCGCGCTTTACGCTGAGTGGGTCATGCCGATCACCAGCAACTTCGAAGTCAGCCTGGCTGCCCGTTACGAGGATTACTCCGACTACGGCTCCGACCTGGCCCCGAAGATCGCCATGCGCTGGCAGCCGCTCGACAACCTGACGGTCCGTGCGTCCTACGGCCAGGGCTTCGCCGCCCCGACCCTGGACATCCTGACCCAGAAGGACGCGTTCTCGGCTGACACCGTGTTCGACCCGGCGACCTGCCTTGCTTACGGCGACTACCCGGCCAACGCGACCGGCCCGGGTGGCCGTGATGGTCGTACCCCGGCCGTGTACTGCGCAGAGGAAGGTGGCCTGAATGGCGTGCAGATCGACGCCTACCGCAAGGCCAACCCGAACCTGGGTTCGGAGCAGTCCGACCAGTACTCGATCGGCGTGGCGTGGGATCCGACCGACTGGCTGAACATCACCCTCGATTACTACAACATCACCATCGAGGACCGCATCGCGTTCTTCTCGTCGCAGACCTTGGTCAACATCGACATCGGTCAGGACCCGCTGAACCGTCCGTTCCCGGGCGCGCCGTGCTCGCTGACGCGCGATCCGCTTGACGGCAACGCCATCGCCATGATCGAGAACTGCTACTTCAACCAGGGCGAGATCAAGACCGACGGTGCCGACCTCAAGATCCGCACGAACTTCGACTTCGGCGGCTGGGGCAACCTGATGAGCCAGCTGGACGTGGGTTGGCTGAACAGCCAGACCGTCGACGGCGGCCCGAACAGCGTTGGCAACCTGGGTGTGCCGGAGTTCCGTGCGACCCTCATGAACCAGTGGAACATCAACGACTTCTCGTTCAACTGGAACATGCGTCACATCGACGAGAACGGCCGCGCCAGCTCCCAGACCCTGCACGACCTGCAGGCCAACTGGAGCGCTCCGTGGAACGGCCGCATCACCATCGGCGTGACCAACGTCGAGAACGAGCTGCCCGAGCTGATCGCTTACGGCAGCCGCAACTTCAACTTCAACCTGTACGATGCCTACGGCCGCACGCCGTACATCCGTTACACCCAGGAATTCTGATCCTGGTAAAAGGTTGTTGCTTGACCTGGGAGGGGCCTTCGGGCCCCTCCTTTTTTTGGTTCTTCACCCAAGTCCGGGGAA